>JBEIHY010000007.1:0-66841 GCA_040381035.1 Hyphomonadaceae bacterium | reverse complement strand
TGGCGCGAGTGACGGGGCTCGAACCCGCGACCTTCGGCGTGACAGGCCGACGCTCTAACCAACTGAGCTACACCCGCGTAGGTGAGGCGCGGGAGTTAGGCCAAGCCGCTTAGCAGGTCAAGCGCGAGACGCGAAAAATGCACAGGCGAAATGTCTAATGCGTTTGACTTTTCGCACCAAATTGTATAATCCGTTTTACATCGAAGGGAGCCACGATGGTCATGAGCCTGAAAGTCAAAGAAAGCCTCGCTTTGTTGGTCGCCAGCGGCCTGATTTATACTTGGTTCGTCCATCGGATGCTGGACGGCTGGCGCGTCGCCGACCAAAGCGCTGGCGACGTGATGTCAGTGCTGATTTCCGTCGTGATTGTGACGGTGATCATCTATGCGATCGCGTCAGGCGTTCTGGGCAGCCTCAATCGCGACAAAACCGCCGAGGACGAACGCGATCGCGCTATCGACGGCAAAGCCGCGCGCAATGAATTGTTTGTGCTCAACGCCCTGATCAACATCTTCATTTTCCAGATTCTCGCCCAGACCGCCTTTGACCAGTCGATCAACCTGCATATCGCTTATGATCACCTGCCAACGCTGGCCTTCATTCTGCTTACGGCGCTGTGGATCGGCGAGTGGGTTCGGCTCAGTTCGATCCTTTGGTACTCCCGGTCGTGAGCGGCGCGCGCCGCGGCCGTGTGCGCAACCGGGTGCGCGCCTTGCGCCTGGCGCTCACGCCCTCCCCCACGCAGCAGGAGCTTGCTGACCGCGTCGGCGCCACGCGCCAAACGATCATCGCGATTGAAGCGGAGAAATACGCCCCAACCCTGGAGCTTGCCTTCCGCCTCGCAACAGTGTTGGGGGCGCCGTTCGAAGCCGTGTTTTCTTATGAAGCAGAAACCTAGGTGCGGGCCATGGCGCGCCGGCGCGGACTTAAGACTGGTGGGCGGTGAGGGTTTCGAACCCCCGACCCTCTCGGTGTAAACGAGATGCTCTACCGCTGAGCTAACCGCCCGATCAGCGCAGCCTTACCCAAACACGCCGTGAATTGCCAGCGCCGCCAGAAGCTGGTTAGGCTTCAGGATATATCTTTTGGAGGCGGTGATGACCAGCAATTCTGACCACAACGGGTTTTCACGCCGCGCCGTGTTTGGCGCCGCCGCCGCACTCGGCGGGATCGGTGTTTGCGCCCTCGCTGCTCGCGAAGCTGAAGCCGCCATGAAGGGCAAGAAAGACCCGTTGCAGATGAACCGCGACGGGACCTATCCGCAGGTCGCGCTGGCCAAAGACACCATCACCTTGGGCGTGGTGCAGACCCGGGTGCGCGCCGTCGATATCGCCAATGTCGCCAAAAGTCGGGCCGACAATCTCAACCACTTGCTTGACTCCATCGATAAGGCCCAAGGGTGGGGCGGGCCGAAAGACATCCTGTTCTTCCACGAATTCCCGATCACCGGCTATTCCGACCGCTGGGACCGCAAGCAGGCGCTCTCCGCGGCGATCGACATCGAGGGCCCAGAAGTCGCCGCTGTCGCGGCCAAGGCCAAACAATACACTTGCTATATCGTCTTCGGCTCCTACGCGAAGGATCCCGATTGGCCAAACCATCTTTTGTCGATCACGTTCATCGCCAGCCCAGAAGGCAAAATCATCGATCGCCATTGGAAAGCGCGCAACATCAAAGGCGTGTTCGTTGGCTTCGAACTGTTCACGACGACAATCTATGACGTGCTCGATCAATATGTGGAAATGTATGGCCGCGATCAGGTGCTGCCGATCACCCGCACACCCTATGGCAATATCGTCACCTCCAGCGTGCAGCGCGAGCCGGAACTGTTTCGCGCCTTTGCGATGAAAGGCGGCGAGATCTTCTTGCGCACCGCCTCTGGCGGCTTCACGAAGGAGGACATGTTGGCGACCTCCCTGTACAACCAAGTCTACACCGCCGTGTGCAACAATGCGCTTTCGCCAGATAATCCCGGCTTTTTCGAAGCCGCCGGCATGGTCGGCGGATCGTCCATTTTCGGCCCCGATGGCAAGCTGATCGATGAAGCCGACAGCGAAGCCGAAACCATTGTCACCGCGCGGATACCGATGGCGCAGTATCGTCAGCGGTCGCGCCAGCCGGTGATCCATTGGGCGCTCTATAGCGATGTTTTCGACACATACGTTGAGCGCTATCCGCCCAATTTGTTTGCGTCCTATCTGCCAAGCGACGGCCGCGACGCTGCGCGCTTCTTGAAAGACAAAGCGGTGTGGAAAAAATGAGCCTGACCCGTCGTTCTGCGTTGGCGTTGGGCGCCGGCGCCGTTGCTCTGCCCGCAATTGGCGCGCCGCGGTCGCGGATTGATGTGGCCATTGTCGGCGCGGGACTTTCTGGCCTGCACGCGGCGCGCCTGCTGGAAGCCGAAGGTTATAAGGTCGGTGTTTTTGAAGCGTCGAACCGTATCGGCGGGCGCATCCTGACCTTTGATGATCTTCCGGGCAGCCCCAATGGCGGGGGAACCCAAATCGGGGCCTCGTATGCCCGCATGCGCAAGACATGCAAGGACTTAGGCGTCGCCACCGTGGAAAGCCGCGAGGCCGACAGCCGTGACGCCTGTTTCCACATTGGCGGGCGCTTGTTTGCCCAGACAGATTGGGAAGGCGCGCCCGAAAACACGCTGCCGGCTGGGCTGAAGAAAACGCCGCCCGGTATGGTGCTCGCGCGTCTTGCAGCGAGCGACAATCCGCTCAGTGATGTCACCGCCTGGCGCGACGCTGCTTATCAGGCGCGCGACATCAGCGCAGACGCCTTTCTCAGCGCCAAAGGCCTCGACGCCAAGGCCCGCGCGCTCGTCGATGTCGGCCTCAACGCCAATGCGCTGAGCACGTATTCCATGATCAACATTTGGCGCACGCTCACCGTCTTTGCGATGGACCGCGAACTTGGCGCCATCATTGTCGCGCGCGATGGAACCCAGCGCGTTCCAGAAGCGATGGCCAAAAGTTTGAAGAGCGAAGTGCGTCTGAATGCGAAGGTGAGCCGCATCACCGCCAAACGAAATGGCGCCGAATTGACTTTGGCGAGCGGCGCGAGCGTCCGCGCCGGCTTCGTGGTGTGCACAATTCCCTTTGCGGCCTTAAACGGGGTCGCGCTTGATGCGCCACTCGCGCCGATGCAGCGCGCGGCCATTGCCGGCCTGCCCTATACCCAAATCCTGCAACTCCACATCGCCGCGGATGTTGCGTTTTGGGAAAAGGATGGCCGTCCAGCCGAGATGTGGACCGATGGCCCGCTTGAGCGCGTATTTGTCGGCCGCGACCGCGCCACCCGCCAGCCCAGTGGCCTGCTGCTGAGCTGGATCAATGGAACCGGCGCAATGGCGCTAAGAGGCAAATCAGACGCTGAGCTGGAAACATTGGTTCGCTCCGAGATCATGCGCCTGCGCCCGGCCAGCGAAGGCAAGGTGCGGCTTTTGCGCGTCGTGCGCTGGACAGCCGATAATCCGCTTGCCGGCGGCGCCTATATGCATTGGGGCCCGGGCCAGGTGAAGGACTGGGCGGGCGTCATGGGCGCGCGGGCCGGACGCCTTCATTTTGCCGGAGAGCACTTGTCCTATCTCAATACCGGGATGGAGGGAGCCTTTGAAAGCGGCGAATCCGCCGCCTTGCAGGTTTTTGAGGCAAGTGAGGCGCGCAAATGATCCGAACACTGACGATTGCAGCCGTGATGGCCTTGGGGGCCTGCGCCTCGACCCCGTCTGCGCCTTCTCGCCCGGATTTGGCCGCTTTGAGCGGCGGCCTGGTCGGCGCTTGGGACACCAAGGCGCAATATGACGCAGCCCCCGAAGCGCTCAAGCGCCCGCCCGTCGCGGGTGACGCTTATGCCTGGCTTGATCGCCAGTATGCCCACTTCGCCCGCATCGAAGCGCCGGCAATCGGCGCGCATGTGATCTATGTCGAATGGCGCGCCGCTGGCCCGCAAGGCGCAATCAGCCGGCAGCGGATTTGGAGCTTTCGCACCGACGCCGCTGGTAAAGTGCGGATGGATTTCTACACGTTCAAAACGCCCGAACCGTTCGCCGGAAAGGCCGCCCAGGCCGGCGCTTTCGCCGCTCTGAAGCCAGAAGACCTGATCGGCTATGGCGAAGCCTGCGGCCTCTATGTCGCGCCCACCAGCGCCAACACGTTCGACGCCAAGATCGACGAAAGCCAATGCCAGATTTCGGCGCGCTCGGGGCGCAAGATGGGCATCGATGCGCGCGTTACCTTGATGACCACCGGCCTGCTCTATAACGAAGCGGGCATCATGGCTGATGGCGCGTACGCATTCAAAGTGCCCGGCGGCCCGCCCTATGAATTCCGCCGCGCGCCTTAGCGTGGGCCAGAGCGGCGATAAGCGTCGTTGGCCAAAAGCCGCAGCAATCCAGACTGTCCGGATAAGGAGGATCCCTCCGCCAACTCGATGCCGCCAAGCGCCAGCAGAAGCTGCGCCGGCGTAACCGGCTCTGGGTCCAGCCGTGGCCGCAGATCAGGGCCAGATTCTTGGCGCCGTACCGGACTTTGTGGGCCGTTGGCGGCCTGGGCCAAGCGGTCGAGCAGCTGCTGAGCGCTGCGGGCCTCACCGTCGCGCGAGAAAAACAGCCCGCGATTGGCCGCCGCTTCACGCGGAAAGATCGCGCTCGCGTCCGGCGCGTTATTCTGTGCGGCCGAGATCAGCCGCAAGGCGCCGGCCGCGCCCATGACATGGGCGGCATAAAGCTCGCCCGCGCTCGGCGCCCGGCCCAGGCGTTTTTCCAAGCGGGCGGCGTTGTCGCGGGTGAATTCACCGGCCATGCGCGCGGCGATTTCGGGATCAAAGCGCAGATCAAGGATTGCCTTGCGCGCTTCGGGATCGCCCACGCGCGGGCGGGCGCCGCTCAAATCGATCTGGCCAACTTGCGCCCCAAGACCATGCTTGTCGCCATGTTTGGCGATCATTTCCAGCCATGTGCTTTCAATGAACTGGAACATGCCCGCCGCACTCGATGTTGCGGCGCGTGCGTTGGGATTGAGGCTCGATTCGCGCCTGGCGACATCAACGAGGTGCTGGAAATCCACGCCAGTTGCGTTCGACGCACGGGTGAGCGCGGCCACAATCGCTGTCTGCATGGTTCGTTCGACAGCGGCCACGAGTCGCTCCGTTTGCTCGGCAGAAAATGCCGGGCGATCGTGAACGAAAGGTTAGTAGCTCTTCGGCAGAGCCAGCACGCGCTCGGCAATGAAGTTCAAGATCATCTCGCGCGAGACCGGCGCAATCCGTGCGATCATCGCTTCGCGGAAATAGCGCTCCACCGAATATTCCTTGGCGTAGCCCATGCCGCCATGGGCGAGCACGGCGGCCTCGCACGCTGTGAAGCCCGCCTCCGCGCCGAGATATTTCGCGGCATTGGCTTCTGCGCCGCACTCAAGGCCGGCATCGTAAAGGGCTGCTGCTTTGAACGCCAAAAGATTGGCGGCTTCCAGTTCGGCCCAGCTTTTCGCCAAAGGATGGGCCACGCCCTGGTTCTGGCCAATCGGGCGGCCAAACACGACGCGCTCGCGCGCGTAAAGGGCGGCCTTAGCGAGCGCCGCCTGGCCCAAGCCGACGGCTTCGACGGCGAACAAGACCCGCTCCGGATTGAGCCCGCTCAAGATAATCTGAAAGCCTTTGCCTTCGTCGCCGATCAAATCGGCGTCGGGCACGAACAAGTCCTCGATAAAGAGCGTGTTGCACTCAACCGCCTTGCGGCCCATCTTGGGAATGGGATTGGCTTCGATCCGTGTGCGATCAAGGTCAGTGTAGAACAGGCTCAAGCCTTGGGTTGGCTTGGCGGCTTGGTCCTTCGGCGTTGTCCGCGCCAGGATCATGATCTTGTTGGCGCGCTGGGCGCCGGTGGTCCAGATTTTTCGGCCGGTGATGCGATAGCCGCCCGAAACCTTCTCGGCGCGGGTTTCCAGTGAGGAGGTGTCGAGGCCGGAATTCGGTTCGGTGACAGCGAAACAGACCTTGTCGTCGCCCGCGATCACCGGCGGGAGCAGACGTTTTTTCTGCTCTTCCGTGCCGAATTTCACCACCGGCATCGGCCCAAAGATATTGATGTGGATCGCGCTCGCGCCGGAAAAGCCCGCGCCGGAGCGGGTGATGGCGTGCATCATCAGCGAAGCTTCGGTCAGCCCAAGCCCTGCCCCGCCATAGGCTTCCGGCATCGCCACGCCGAGCCAGCCGGCGGCGGCGAGATCAGCGACAAAGGCCTCGGGGAAAGCGCCGGTTTCGTCGGCCTTCAGCCAGAACTGATCGTCATACTTGGCGCAGATTTTGCCGACGCCATCGACGATCGCGCGCTGCTCGTCGCTCAGAGTGAAATCCATCGCTCAGGCCTTCTCGATTGTGGTCGCGCCGCCAAGATAAGGTTGCAGTGCGGCAGGCACAGCGATCGAGCCGTCCGGGTTCTGATAATTCTCCAGCACCGCCACCAGCGTGCGTCCAACCGCCAGGCCAGAGCCGTTGAGCGTGTGGACAAACTCCGTGCCCTTGGCGCCCTCGCGGCGCATCCGCGCGTCCATCCGCCGCGCTTGGAAATCGCTGCAGTTCGAGCAGGACGAGATTTCGCGATAGGTGCTTTGCGACGGCAGCCAGACTTCTAAGTCGTAGGTTTTCTGGGCGCTGAACCCCATATCGCCAGCGCAAAGCAGCAGGGTGCGGAACGGCAATTCGAGGCGTTTTAGCACTTCTTCGGCGCAGCCCACCATTCGCTCATGCTCGGCCTTGCTGTCTTCGGGACGACAGATCGAGACGAGTTCGACTTTGCGGAATTGATGCATCCGGATCATCCCGCGCGTGTCGCGCCCGGCGGAGCCTGCCTCCAAACGAAAGCATGGCGTGTCCGCAGTCATGCGGATCGGGGTGAGAAGTTCGCGCTCCTCGATGATGCGTTCCCGAACGATATTTGTCAGCGAGACTTCAGCGGTCGGGATCAGCCAGTGCTCCGGCCCGGCGCGGAATTGATCGTCGAAAAATTTCGGCAACTGCCCCGTACCAAACATCGCCGGGTCTTTGACAAGATATGGCGGGCTGACCTCCTGGTAGCCATGCTCTCCGGTTTGCAGGTCGAGCATGAAGGCGGCCAGCGCCCGCTCCAGCCGCGCCAATTGGCCCTTCAACAGCACAAACCGCGCACCGCTCATCTTGGACGCGGCTTCAAAATCCATAAGGCCAAGGCCTTCGCCCAGTGCAACGTGATCGGCCGGGCCGTTTAAGCCCTTGGGCGCGCCCCAGCGGCGCTGCTCGACATTGCCATGCTCATCGGCGCCGTCCGGCGCATCCGGGGCAGGAACATTCGGCAGCGCTTCCAAAATCGCGCGCAAGTGCCCGGCGGCTGCCGTCTCGGCGGCGCCGGCTTCATCCATCACGACTTTCAGCCGCGCGACTTCGGCCATCAGGCGCTGCGCCTCGTCTTCGTCCTTTTTCGCTTTGGCGACGCCAATGGCTTTGGAGGCGGCGTTGCGGCCGGCTTCGGCGTCTTGGCGGGTGGTCATGGCCGCGCGGGCGGCTTTGTCGAGGTCCAAGAGGCGCGCCATGTTTGCGCGTTGCTCGGCGCTTAACGGGCGGCGCGCGAGCGCTTGTTCAAACGCCGCGAAATCCTCGCGGATGGCTCTGATATCGTGCATGGACCGGCTCTATTCGGCAGCGGAAGGTTGGCCCGCTTCTTCAGCCGCTTTCGCCTCGTCCTGCAAGCGCTTGCGCCCGATCAACACCACGATCCAGATCGAAATTTCGAACAGCATATAGACCGGGATCGCCATGATCATCATCGACAACGGGTCCGGCGGGGTCACGCACGCCGAAAAAGCCGCGATCCCGACGATCGCATAGCGCCGGCCCTTGCGCATGATGTCGGCGCTCAAAACGCCGGATCGCGCAAGCAAGGCGGAAACAACCGGAATCTGGAACACGAAACCAAACGCCAAGGACAGTGTCGTCACCAAAGCGAGATATTCCTCAACCTTCGGGACGAACTTCACCTGCACCGGCCCGTCGAGCACTTCCTGCTTTAACGCAAACTCAAGCGCAAAAGGCATCGCCACGTAATACACAAACAGGCAGCCGAGCAAGAACATGACGGGCGCAGCGATCAGAAACGGCGTCACAGCCTGCTTTTCGCGCTTGTAGAGACCCGGTGCGATGAAGGCATAGGCCTGGTAGGCGGTTACCGGAAACGAGGCGATGATGGCGACGAACAGCGAGACTTTCAGCTGCACCAGAAAGAAGCCAAACGCAGACGTGTTCTGCATGACAATGCCCTGCTTGGCGGCATCCGGGCCCCGCAGCTGGGTCAGGGCCTGGACAAACGGCTCGGTCAGGATTTGCCAAAGCTGTTTGGAGAACGGATAGGCGATCAGGAAGCAGACAAGCAGCGCCGCAACCGCAATGAACAGCCGCGAGCGCAGCTCATTCAAGTGGTCGAGCAATGGCGCCCGAGAGGCTTCGATTTCATCGTCATCGCCCGCCGCACTCATCTGGAGCGCTCCGGAGATGGGGCTGGCGGCGCTGCAAACGGGAGGGCGGGATCGTCGGTGCTGATCGCCGGTTGCGGTGCGGGTTCGGGCGCGGTTTTTTCGGGCGCGGGCAAAGTGGGTGCAGGCCCCATTGGCGATGCGGATGTGGGCGGGATCGGCGACAAATCAACCGGCCGGGTGAACTCGTCGGCAAGGCCGACGATCCCACGCGACGCGCCGCGGCGCAGCGCATCAACTTCACGCTTCAGTTCGTCGAGTTCAGCCTGACGGGCCAGTTCGTCAAAGCCCGTGCGGAACTCCTGCGCCATGCCGCGCAGCTTGGCCATCCAGCGCCCGAGCGTGCGCAGCATCACCGGCAAGTCCTTGGGGCCGACGACCAAAAGCGCCAGCACCCCAAGCACCAGGATTTCAGAAAAGCCGAGGCCCGGCAGCATGAGCGGCGCCCTTCAGCGTTGGCGTTTAAGCGCTGGTCTTGTCGCGCTGGGCGTCGGCCTTCACCGCCGCCTGGTCCGGCAACTGGCGCGCGGGCTCAACAGGTTGGGCGGGGGCAGCGCCCTGCTCATCGCCAAGTCCCTTGCGGAACCCTTTGATGCCCTTGCCCAAATCTTCCATGAAGCCGGACAGCTTGCCGGGGCGGCCAAACAGGATGACGGCCAACAACCCAACGATCAGCAAGCCCCAGATACCAGGCATATGCATGTTGTGCTCCCATAGGACGTGGGAAATACGTCCGTTACGCGTCGCCGGTTTAACCATCAGGCGACGGCATATGATCCACAAAAAACCCGTCGGAGTCGTCCCCCGGCAGCAGCGGCTCGTCCGCTTCGCCAGGGCCATCGCCGGGACGGGGGATGTCCAAGTCTTTCGCAGCGCGCGCGTCAAGCACGCCCAGAGCCTTCAAATCCTCCTTGCCGGGCAAAGAATCAAGGCCCGACAAGCCGAACTGCGACAAGAACGCATCCGTCGTGCAAAAGGTTAACGGCCGGCCGGGGCTTTTCCTGCGCCCTCGTGGCCGAACCCAACCCAGCTCCAGAAGGAAATCGAGCGTGCCTTTGCTCAAAGAAGCGCCGCGAATGTCTTCGATTTCTGCCCGGGTCACAGGTTGGTGATAGGCCACCACCGCCAAGGTTTCGAGCGCGGCTTTGGGCAATTTGCGCGGGCTTTCCCGGGTCTCTTGAAACAGATAGCCCAAGTCCGGCGCGGTCTGCATGCGCCATTTGCCGGCAACCTGCGCCAGGATCACGCCACGACCGGCATAGGTCTGGGCAAGCTGGCCCAGCAGCGCGCCAGCGTCCGCCCCGGCCGGCAAACGCCGCTCGATCTCTTCGCGCCCCAGCGGTTCGGGCGCAGCAAACAACATGGCCTCCAGCGCGCGCAGATGCGGATCGATCGCAGGGGCAGCCTCGTTCGCTGGCGGCGTCTGCGAGGGACCATCGACGAACGCCGCCTCGATCCGCTGCATCGCGTCCTGCACGGCAGAGGGCGGTTTGCGTTTGCGCCCGCTCACGGCCCGCCCTCCTCGCGATGGGCCCGGAAATAGAGCGGCGCGAAGGGGCTCGCCTGGCGCATATCCAGGCGGTGATCGCGCACCAGCTCCAGCGCCGCCCCAAACGTGCTGGCGACATAGGACGGCGCCGGCGGGGCGTCCGGGCCACGCTCTGGCCGCGGCGACAAGCTTTCCAATTGCGCCCAATCGGCAAGATCGCTCAATGCGGCTTCCAGGCGCCTGCGCGCGGTTTCCAGCGGATAGGCTTTGCGCAGGCGCGCGGCATAGGCGCGGGTTTTGAGTTTCTTCAAGCGCTGGCCGCCATAAGCGCGCAAAAGAGCCATCAGATCGGCCTGCCAAACCTTGCTGCGTTCGATCTTCAGGCTCAGCGGTTGGCCAACAAGAAACACATCGCGACCGACCTGATCGAGCGCATCAAGCCGCTTGGCCGCCTCACGCGCTTCGGCAAGACGCATCAGTTTCAAGGCCAAACGCTGCGCCAGATCGGCCTCGCTGAAGGCGTTCGCATCGATCGGCGGTTTCGCCAGGAGCGTGCGCGATTTCAGCAAGGACAGCCACGCCGCCATGACCAGATAATCGGCCGCGAGTTCGATCCGCTTCAGCTTGGCGATTTCGATAAAGGCCAAATACTGGTCGCAGAGATGGGTCAGCGACAGCCGCGCCAGATCGACCTTCTGCAGCCGCGCCAAATGCAGCAGCACATGCAACGGACCGTCAAACCCGTCGAGATCGAGGACGAGGCCTTCGCCGTCTTCAGCCGCCGCTTGGGCGGCCGCGACGTCGAGGTCGGTATCGTCCTCAGTGGCTCTCACACGCCCGGCCCGGCGACAAGGCCCATAAGCTTCTTGAACCGCGCCCAGCCAGCCTCGGCGTCAAACGGCTGCGGCGGCGCGAACGCGATATGCTCAGCGGCTTGGGCGCGGATCAGCGATTGGCCGGCAAGCACGGGCGCAGCGCCCGCCACCTCTTCCATTTCGATCAGATCGCCTGAGCAATGCAGCACGACATCGCAGCCCGCCGCCAAAGCGGATTCGGTCTTGTCCCACCAGCTGCCGTGCAAAGCTTTCATGCCGAGATCGTCGCTCATCAACAGGCCGCGGAAACCGATCTGTCCGCGAATGATGCGGCGGATCACTTCAGACGAGGTCGTGGCCGGTCGAGCCTCGTCCACGGCCTCATAAAGCACATGGGCTGTCATCGCCATAGGCGCATCCGCGAAAGGCGAAAAGCAGGCAAAATCTTGCGCCAGCGCCTGCTCGCCAGCCTCGACCCGCGGCAGCGCCAAATGGCTGTCGACATTGGCGCGGCCGTGGCCTGGCAGATGCTTAATAACGCTGGCCACACCGCCCGCATGCAGCCCCTCGATCGCGGCTTTGCCAAGCGCCACGATCTGGGCCGGGTCGGTCCCAAATGCACGGTCGCCAATGATCGGATCAGCGCCTTCGGCGGGCAGATCCAGGCACGGGGCGCAATCGGCGCGCAAACCCAGATCGGCCAGCTCATGCGCCATCAGCCGATGGCCCAAGCGGCAAGCTTCCAAGCCTTCCGCCTTGGAGCGGGCATAGAGCCGGCCATAGGCGGCGGCAGCCGGAAAGATCGGCCATTCCGGAGCTTTCAGGCGCGCCACACGCCCGCCTTCCTGGTCGACGAAAATCACGACTTCGCCCTCGACAGCCTCGCGCATTTGCTCCGCCAACGCACGCACTTGCGCACGGCTTTTGCAGGCCTCGGTGAACAGGATGAACCCCCACGGCTTGGCGGCGCGAAAAAATGCTGCGGCGTCGGCGCTCAAGGTCGGGGCGCGCCAGCCATAGATCACGGCAGTTCGTTCGGTCATGGGGCAATCACCTGACAGTCAAAAGATTGAGCGCGCAAACTGGCGCAAAATGTGTCGGCGCCGGCGCGGTCGGCGAAATGGCCGATCCGCACACGGAAGACTTGGCCATTGGGCTGGCTGACCGGCTGGACAATCAAGATTGCGCCGGCGGCGGCCGGCACTTTTTCTTGCACGCGCACAAACAGCGCCTTGGCGGCGTCCGGTGACCGCAACGCTGCGATCTGGACAACAACCGGTCCGGACTTGGTTGGACCCGATTTTGCCGAAACCGGCGGATCGGATGCGGCTGGCTTGACCGGCTCTGGCTTGGCCGCTGGAGCGGAATTGGCCGGTTTTCGCAAATCAATGGGGCCGGCGGGGGGGGCTTGCTCCGGCGCGGCGGCGAGCGAAGGCTCTGTGGCGAGTGCGCCCGCCGCTTCTGCCTTGGCCACTGCTTCGGGCGGCAGCGACCGGGCGATCGTGGCTTGCCCTTCAATCACGTCATAAACGGCTCGATCCACCGGCGGCGGCGGATCGGCGGCTTCTGGGCCTTCGCCGCGGACCTTGAAACTCTTGGCTTCTGGCGCGACCGCCGGCGCGTTCGTGGAGCCGCCGAAATTCAGCCAAACCATCGCCGCCAGCACAAGGACAGCTAAGGCGGAAATCGCGATCGCCAAACCTGGATTGGCGCTTGGCGGCGGGCGCGGTGGAGCCTCATCGAGGTCCGGATTGAGGACGCGTTGTTTGCTGGCGGCCATGACGGCGCTCTCCGAATCAGAGCCGGAAACTTACCATGGACGGGCCGATTCAAGCCCAAGGGTCGAGATTGAACAGCCGGCGATGCTCGGCAATGGCATACGGATCGGTCATTCCGGCGATGTAATCGCAAACGATCACCGCCCGCTCCGCGCCCTCGTTGGCGCAGGCTTGCGCGCGCCAATTATCGGGCAGCAATTCCGGCTCAGCGAAGAACAGGCCAAACAAATCCTTCAAGATGCGCCGCGCCTGGCTGCGGACCCGCGCGATGCGATAATGGCGATACATGCGGTCAAACAGAAACCGCCGCAGAGCCCGCTCGTGCTGGCGCATTTCCTCAGAGAAGCCGACCAAAGGCTCGCCCGCTGCGCGCACATCAGCAGCGCTTTTCGGCTTTAATCGCTGCGCCCGCACCCGCGTTTCAGTGACGAGATCTGCAACCCGCAAGCCAATCAGCCGCCGCACGCTTTCATGCGCCCAGCGGTCGGCGGCGATGCCGGGGTAATCGTCGCGCACCTTGCGAATGACATCACCAACAAAGGGCAGCTCCATCAGATCGTCGAGCGTGAACAGCTTGGCGCGCAGGCCATCATCAATGTCGTGATTGTTGTAGGCGATATCATCGGCCAGGGCGGCAATCTGCGCCTCCGGCCCGGCATAGGTATCAAGCTCCAGGTCATGCAGTGCGGCATAATCGAGGATCGCCCGCGGCAGGCTTTCGGGCGGATTGCGCGGCGTGACCAGCGGGCCATTATGCTTGACCACACCCTCAAGCGTTTCCCAACTGAGATTGAGCCCGTCCCAGGCCGGATAGCGCGCTTCGAGGCGGGTCACGACCCGTAGGGTCTGGGCATTGTGGTCAAACCCGCCATAGTCGGCCATGCAGGCGTTCAGCTCATCTTCGCCGGAATGACCAAACGGCGGATGGCCGAGATCATGGGCAAGCGCCACCGTCTCGGCAAGGTCTTCATCCAACCCCAAGGTGCGCGCCACTGACCGGGCAATTTGGGCGACTTCCAGGGTATGGGTCAGTCGGGTGCGGAAATAATCGCCTTCATGGGCGATAAACACTTGAGTTTTCTGCTTTAAACGTCGAAACGCGCCGGAGTGAATGATGCGATCGCGGTCGCGCTGGAACGGGGTGCGGGTTGCGCTTTCGGGTTCAAGATGCAGGCGCCCGCGCGTCGCCGTCGGGTCTGTGGCGTATGGCGCGCGGTCAGCCAGCCACCAGGCCGGCGCGGCAAAACTTGGCTGTTTTCGCCCCTGCGTCGTCATTGCCTTCTCCTCGGTTGGCCAATCGCCATATAGTGTTTCCCAGCTTAAGGGAGTGTGCCTCATGCAGCCGATCAGTTTGAGCGCCGCCGCGGCCGCCCGCATTCACCAGATCGCGACCCTCGATCCGGCGGCAGCCGGACTGCGTCTGGCGGTTCTGGGCGGCGGATGTTCCGGTTTCCAATACGATATCCGGGTCGCGCGCGCGCCGGAGGCCGACGATCTGGTGATCGAACGCGACGGCGCCAAGCTGTTCGTCGACGCCGTGAGCCTCGATCTTCTAGCCGGCTCCGAACTCGATTGGGTCGATGAACTGATCGGGGCGGCGTTCAAGGTCAAGAACCCCAACACCAAAACCGGCTGCGGCTGCGGCGTCAGCTTTTCGGTGTGATGGCGCGCGATCCCCTCAAGGCCGCGCGCCGGGCGCTAGACAAGGGCGACGCAGCGCGCGCCGTGCCGCATCTGGAATCCGCCGCCGATCGCGGCGAGCCGGAGGCGCTGTTCTTGCTTGGGGGATTGTTTCTGGCCGGCCAAGGCGTTGCGCCCTCACTGGCAAAAGCCGCGGCCCTGTACAAGATCGCCGGCGATAGCGGCCACGGCCCCGCGCTTCTGGCACTCGCCCGCATCGCGCCGGACGCCAGCGTGCGCCTCGATCTGTTGCTCAAGGCGGCAGCGGCCGGGCTCGATGACGCCATGCTGGAGGCTGGCGAAATGCTCGCAGCCGGCCAAGCCGGCGCCGCTGATCTGCCCCGCGCACATGATTTGATCCGCCGCGCCGCAGAAGCTGGCAATCCCACCGCCATGACGCGCCTGGGCATGTGGCTAACAGCTGGCAAGGGCGCACGCGCAGACCCGGCAGAAGCGCTGGCTTGGTTGTACGCAGCCGTCGCCCTCGGCGCCGGCGAAGAGGCCCATGACGCCGCCTTGCGCGCCGCTGATGGTTTGACCGGCGCCGAACTCGCCGCTGCGCGCGCCCGCGGCAAAGTTCTCGCCAAGACCACCGCCCGGCATTGATTGGGAGCCCTGATGACCAGCGTTGATCTCGCCCTGCGCACGCGCATTTCCACCCGCGCCTTCTTAGATAAGACCGTCACGCAAGCGCAGGTTTACGCACTGCTTGATGCAGCCCGGTGGTCCCCGTCGGGCGGCAATGTCCAGCCTTGGAAAGTGATTGCCGTCGCAGGCGAAGCCCGCGCAAAAGTGATTGAACTGACCAAAGCCGCGATGAGCGCCAATCCCGGCGGTGAAGAAGGCGACCGGCCGATCTATCCGGCCAATCTGTGGGAGCCGCACCGTACCTGGCGCTATGAGCTGGGCGAGCAGATGTACGAAAAACTCGGCATCGGGCGCGACAACAAGCTCGGCCGGCTCGGGCATCTGGCGCGCAACATGGATTTCTTCGGCGCGCCCGTGGGTCTGTTTTTCATCATCGACGACCGCATGGGCCATGGCCAATGGGCGCATCTGGGCATGTTCATGCAGTCGCTGGCCTTGGCCGCCGAAGAACAGGGTTTGGCGACCTGCATGCAAGAGTTCTGGGCCCGCGCCCGCGCCACCTTGAAGGCGCATTTTGCGCTGCCGCAGACCGAGATGATCTATTGCGGCATGGCGCTTGGCTATGCAGATCGCGATGCGCCGGTGAACCAGCTGCGCTCTGAACGCGCGCCGGTGGAAGCCTTCGCGCGGTTTGAAGGGTTCTGAACGCCCCCAAATCGGCACCCAATCGCCCCGTTAGCGCCGCGGCTTCAAGGCGTTGCCTAAAATGCCGTCCTCAAGGAAATCCACGGCCGCAAACAGCGCCCCCATCGCCAGCAACCAGGCGGTCGGCGCTGCGATCGCCACATGCGCACCGAAATGGGCGTTGGCCCGCAGGGTCCAGCCGGCGACGATCGCGCCGAGGCACACGATCGGCAGGCTGACCGCGATGAACACGGCGAGCCCGAACAAGCGCCGGCTTGCCCAACGCTCATGGCCGGTTGGGCGCAAGAGACGCGCGGCCTTCTGCGCCGCCATCAGCGCCAGCAAGAGATTGAAGGCGGTGAAGCCGGTCAGGAAAATGTCCATGCGCCAGCCTAACCCAGAAGCGCTGCTACGGAAACAGCGGCGCTTGCGCGATGGCGGTGTCCTCGCGCCAGCCATAAACAACATTGAGGTTCTGGATCGCCTGACCGGCCGAGCCCTTCACCAGATTGTCGATCGCCGCGATAACGATGAAGCGGCCAGGCAGGCGGTCGGCAAAGATATTGATCAGGCAATGATTGGAGCCGCGCACATGGCGCGTCGCCGGCGACAGGCCTTCCGGCGCCAGATGGGCGAAGCGCTCTTCTTCGTAGCGCGCCTGGATCGCGGCGCGAGCGTCCGCCAGCGTTACCCCTGCTGCTGCCTTGACATAACAGGTGACCAGTTCGCCGCGGTTCATCGGCACGAGGTGCGGGGTGAAATTGACAAGAATGTCTTTGGCTGCGGTCGCGCCCAGCTCTTGCTCAATTTCCGGCGCGTGGCGATGGGCGGCGATCCCATAAGCGGCCATGCCCTCGCCGGCTTCGCAAAACAGGTTCTGTTCTTTCAAAGAGCGCCCGGCCCCGCTGACGCCGGACTTGGCGTCGATGATGATGTCGTCGGCTTGGATCACGCCAGCGGCCAGCAGCGGCTTCAGCGCCAGGAGCACGGCGGTCGGATAACAGCCAGGGCACGCCACCAGTTGCGCGCCCGGCAACAATTCGCGCGCCCATTCGGTGAGGCCATAGACGGCCGTGAACAGCTTGTGTGCGGACTGATGCGCCCGCCCGTACCATTGTTGATAGGCATCGGCGTTTTTCAGCCGGAAATCGGCCGACAAGTCGATCACCGTGACATGCTGCGGCAGCGCCGACAAAACCTGTTCGCTCGCGCCGTGCGGCAGGCAGCCCAACACCGCGTCGATCTTGTCCCACGCGATGTCGTCGGGCTTTTGCAAAACTGGGAGATCATAAAAGCCAAGATGGGGGAAAATCTCGGCGATGGAGCGGCCCGCCTTGCTGTCGGCGCCGAGCGCCGCGATGCGCACCTGGGGGTGCTGCAACAACAGCCGCACACTGTCGGCGCCAGTATAGCCGGAGGCGCCGAGGATCGCGATGTTGAGGATCGATTGCGCCATGGACTTGTCCTTGAGCAAAGAGGATGGGCGGGGCTTCTAGCCGGGTTCGCAAGCCGAGCAACGGCAAACTTGAACGCCGGTTTGAACTCTGAGGCAACCGCACTCTCGGTTCGCCGGTTCGAATAGAAAACGGGCGCTGCGGTCTCCCGAAGCGCCCGTTCCAAACGGCAGTGCGATACCGCTTAGCGTTTCGAGAACTGGAAGCTCCGGCGCGCTTTCTTGCGACCATACTTCTTGCGTTCGACCACGCGCGGGTCGCGGGTCAAGAACCCGGCATGCTTCAAGGCAACGCGCAGCTCCGGCTCGAAATCGCTCAGCGCCTTGGCGATGCCGTGGCGCACCGCGCCAGCCTGGCCCGACAGGCCTGAACCGATAACAGTGCAGATCACGTCATACTGGCCAACCCGGTCGGAGACAACGAACGGTTGCTGGATCATCATCCGCAGGACGGGCCGGGCGAAATACACCGCCTGGTCGCGGCCATTGATGACAATCGCGCCTTTGCCCGGCTTTACCCAGACCCGCGCAATCGCGTTCTTCCGCTTGCCGGTGCCATAGGCGCGGCCAAGGCCGTCGATCTTCTTCTCGCGCAACACGGCCACATTGGAGCCGCGCTGGCCTTCCGGCACGCCATTGATCATGCCGCCGCCAGTCGTCGCGCTGCCCAGGCTCTCAAGCCCCTGATAGGTGTCAGGCTGATAGGTGTCCGACATTATGCGGTCCTCGCATTTTTACGCTTGATGCCTTTGAAATCGACAGTCTTGGGCGACTGGGCGGCGTGGGGGTGCTCTGCGCCGCTATAGACCCGCAGCTTGCCGAGTTGCTTGCGCGCCAGCGGGCTTTCCTTCGGCAGCATGCGCTGCACGGCCTTTTCCACGATTCGTTGGGGGAATTTGCCGTTGAGGATAGCGCCGGCGGAGCGCTCCTTGATGCCGCCGGGATAGCCCGTGTGCCAGTAATAAGTCTTGTTTTCCAGTTTATTGCCGGTGAACGCGACCTTGTCGGCATTGATCACGATGACATGGTCGCCGCAATCGGTGTGGGGGGTGAAGTCGGCGCGGTGCTTGCCGCGCAGGCGCAGGGCGATAAAAGCCGCCAACCGGCCCACGACCGCGCCTTCAGCGTCGATCACGATCCAGTCGTGGGTTACGACTTCGGGCTTGGCCGAAGCGGTCATCTTGGTGAGCATGGGATAAGTCCAGTTCGCCGGCAAGCCGGCGTGTGAAGGACGCGCTCATAGGCGAAGGATTTGACGCTGTCAACCGGCGCGCCAAAGGCCTTGTGCGATATGGGTTTTATAGTGCGGTATTATTTTACCGCACCGGCGAAGGCCACGCGGCCTTGGCCCAGGCAATGGTCACCAACCACAACGCCACAGCGGTCGCTTGGTGCATGAGCCCCAAAGCGAGTGGGGCGGCGTGCATGACTGTGACGATGCCGAGAATGATCTGAAACAGGCACAATGCGCCCACCCATTGGCCGAGCCGCCCGGCCCAACCCGATCCGCGCGCTATGGCTGCAAAACCAATCGTCAGCCCGAGCCCGCCGGCCACATAGCCAAGCGTGCGATGGTTGAACTGCACCGCCGCCTGGTTCTCGATCAGGTTGCGCCAGAACGGAGCGATTTCGCCATAAGTTGGAGGAAATAGGTGTCCTCCAACCGTTGGCCAATCGGGAAACGCCATGCCCGCCTTCGTGCCAGCAACCAGCGCTCCGGCGATGATCTGAACAAATAACAGAACCGGAAATACCAGCGCCAAAGGCCGCCAGCTCCCGGCGCGGCCGAGGCCAGCCGCCCGGCCCCAACCGAAATTGGCCAAAGCCAAAGCCAGGGCCGCCGCCAAGATGACAAACGCGACGCCCAAATGCGTCGCCAGCCGATAGGGCGCGACGTCGAGCCGCCCTGACAGCCCGCTTTCCACCATCCACCAGCCGATAAAGCCCTGAAATCCGCCAAGCGCGAACAGGCCAAGCGTCGCGATCAAGCGGCCCTTGAGCTTACCGAGCGCCAGAAATGCCAGCAATGGCAGCGCGAACGCCACCCCGATCAGCTTTCCAAAGAACCGGTGGCCCCATTCCCACCAATAAATGAACTGAAACTCGGAAAGCGTCATGCCGCGGTTTTGCAGCTGATATTCGGCGGTCTGGCGGTAGAGATTGAATTCTTCGGCCCAATCCGCCGCGTTCACGGGCGGGAACACGCCTTTGATAAAGTCCCATTCTGTGATCGACAGGCCGCTATCGGTCAGGCGCGTTGCCCCGCCGATCAGAACCATGATCGCAACGAGCGCGACGATGACAAGCAGCCAGGCTCCAACCGCCGGCTGCGGCGCCGGCCGGACCGGCGCGCCAACTGCTTCACTCAAAACCGTGTCACTCCCGCCGGCTTGCCAATCCCCAGCTTCAGCGCAGATAGATTAGACGCGCGCGGCGCCAGCCGCGACGCTTCGTCCCACCCAACGAGGAAGCCCGCTTGTCCCCCGCCGCCAAACGCGCCCTCGGCGCTTTCGCCATTCTGGTTTTCCTGCTCGGCTATATCGTGCTGGTGGCGAGCTTCGCCAGCGTCATCGGCGCCTGGCCGGTTTGGGTTCAGACGATCTTTTACTTCGCAGCCGGGCTCATTTGGGTGTTTCCGCTGCGGCCGGTATTCACGTGGATGGGGCAGCCCGCGTCGGGTCGCGGATCGGGACCAAAATCACCAGGCCGATAATCAACAAAAGCCCGAGGGCGCCAAACCCAATCCGCTGGCTGTCGGCAGCGCGGGTGACAAAGGCCACTAGCATCGGTCCGACCCAGGCGGTGGCGGTGCCAGCCAGCGCATAAAGCCCGAACAACTCGCCCACCATTTGCGGCGGCGACAGCCGCACCATCAAGGTGCGGCTCGACGCATAGGCGGCAGTAATGAACACCGCGATGACGCACACAACTGCAACGAACAAAAGCTCCGGCGCGGTCTTGAAGAACGGCGCGCCCCAGATCGGCGCCTGCGACATCGGCACGACGAAAAATGCGGTCTGGCGATCAATCGACACCATCGCGATCAGGCCAAGCAGCACCATACCCACTTCCAACTGGATCGCGCGCTTGGGGCCAAGCTGGTCATCGAGAGCGCCCGAGACGACCCCGCCAAGGGCCGCCGCAATGGACAGGGCAATGCCATAGATGGTCATCTCGATCATGCCCCAGCCCATCGTCACCGCGGCATAGACCCCGCCAAGCACGATCATCGCGGTCTTGGCGTCGGTATAGATCATCCGCGCCACGAGAAATCGCCCCACATCGCCAAGATCGCGCACTTTGCGCAGCGTTTTGGCGACCCCGCCGAGGCCCGCCTTCGCCGCCGACACCCAATCGAGCCCCCGTTCCTGATCATGTGTGAACAGGAAGAACGGCAGCGCCCAAACCGCAAACCACAAGGCGCAAATGATCCCCACCACGCGCGATGGTTCATGGGCTTGCGTGCTCAAACCAAACAGCGGTGCGCCCGGCACGCCCGGCCAGTTCAACTGGCCGGGAAAGGCGAAAAACCACAGCACGAAAATCAGAATGAGCACCGTCGCCGCATTGGCGTAAAAGTAGGCGAGGCCGGAAATCTTGGCGGTTTGGCTCGCCGGCGCGGCGCCCGGCAGCATCGCATTATGCAAGGCTTCGGTCAGCGGAAACATCGCCCCGATGGCAAACAAGAGCGGAAACCACAAGGCCGCGCCCGGCGCGCCGGGCGCGACCAGCCAAAGCCCCGCCATGCAGGCGATCATCAAGCCCGTGAGCACCCCTAGAGGACCTTTGCGTCCGCCCGCGCGATCGGCCGCCGCGCCCAGGATCGGCGCCAACAAAGCCGCGCACAGGCCTGCCCATTTGTTCAAATCAGCGATCTGGGCCATGCCCTCCACGGGCTTGCCGATCAGCACAGTGGCGACATAAGGCGCGAAAACATAAACGCCGCAAACCGTCACATAGGGCGTGCGCCCGCCCTCATACAGCGCCCAACCCAGGCCGCTGCGATCCATCTTGAGACCGGCCTGCCGCCCATCACCCGCCCGCGCCCCAGCCATGGTTCCTCCCTGCGACGGGGCGTGCTTAAAGCGCTGCCGGTTTTCGCCGCCGACGCGAGGTATGCTGCGCCGAATGCCGATTGCCGGCAAGGCTTTATCAATGGCCCGCTGCACGCGGCCTTCGGGGGAGGATAAATGACGGCCGAGCCGGGCCCGCAATTGTCGCAGCGCTTTTGGCGTTACCAGCAAGAGCGCTTTGGACTGATCGGCCAGGGTGGGCTGGCGGCTGTCTTCGGACTTGCGGCTTGCTTCTATGGCGCAGCGATTGATCCGCGCTGCGGGCTCACGCCCATTCTGTCGGAAGCGATGGTCGCCTTGTTGGTGACGACGATCTTGTTTTTCCAACTTCTGACGCTGGAAGAGCACCGCGACTATCACAGCGATCTGGCCCATCATCCGCGTCGCACTGTTGCCCGCGGGCTTGTGTCCTTGGCGGAGCTGCGGGCGCTGTGCTGGTGGGGCGCAGCGTTGCAGGCCTTGTTGTTGATGCTGTTGCACCCACCACTTTTGGCGCTCCTGATCGCGGCCTGGATCTGGATCGCGCTGATCGGCGCCGACTTTTTCTATCCCGAGGAATTGGCCCGCGCGCCGTTGCTGCGCCTGACGCTGCGGATGGGCGTTGCGCCGTGGTTTGCGCTGCTTGGCGCAGGCTGCGGGTTGTTTCCCAAGGGCGGCAATTTCACCCCAGCCTTGGCGACTTTTATGGTGATGGCGTTCACCAATGCGCTGATCCTGGAACTCGCCCGCCATACGCTGGCCGCGCCGGAGGAACGCATTGGCGTTGACAGTTATTCCAAACTTTGGGGCCAGCAGCGCTCTGGCCTCACCTTGGCTGGCGCGATCGCGCTCGGCTTGTTTGCAACCATGGGCGCTTATCTGGGCTCTGGCGCGCCGGCCGCGATCTCGACCGGCGCAGGCGAGCAATCTGTGCCGGTGGTGATTTTGGCGCCGGCGATCTTGGCCGGCTTCATCGCTTTCATGTTTGCCGCCGCATTTGCCGAAAAGCCGACCTTGAAGCGCTCGCGCGCCATGTTCAAAGCCGCCGGCGCCAGCGTTCTCGTCAATTATCTCTGCGTCGGCATCCTGCCGGCATTGCGTTAATCCGTGTTCGGACGATTGCGCTGTGCGAGTTCGGCAACGATGTGCTTGATCTCTTCAGCACGCGCGCGCGGCACAATAATCAAGCCCTCCGGCGCATCCACGACGATCAGATCGTCCAGGCCGATCACGGCGACCGGGCGGCCGGTTTCGGCGCGAACATAATTTCCGTTTGCCTCGCGCAGAACGACCGATCCGCGAACGGCGTTTGCATGGATGTCCTTGTCGGCAAGCGCGTAAAGGGTGGCAAATGAACCGACATCGCTCCAGCCAATATCAATGGGCACGACCGCGCGGCGATCGGTCTTTTCAGCCATCGCATAGTCAATCGAGTCCGACACAATCGTGGCCCAGGCATCGGCTTTCGGTGCGAATGCCTTGCCAGGGCTCTCAATGCGGCCAGCAAAAGCTTGCGCCACTGCGGCCGCTGTTTCCGGCGCATGACGCGCCGCCTCCGCCAGAAACCAATCGGCGCGATACAAAAAGATCCCGGCGTTCCAATCGAAGCCGTCCTGGGCCAGAAACGACTCCGCGGTTGCCCGATCGGGTTTTTCGCGAAACCGCGCCACAGCATAGCCGACCCCAAGCTGGTCGCCGCGCTCAATATAGCCATAGCCCGTGTGTGGCGCGTCGGGACGAACGCCAAACGTGACCAGCCGCCCGTCTTGGGCCAAGGGCGCAGCCGCCATAACCGCGCGCGCAAACTCATCCGCGCGCGCAACGTGATGGTCGGCAGGAGCCAACAAAACCAGGCCGTCAGGCCCCGCTTCCGCGAGCGTCGCATGGGCCGCCAGCAAGGCCGGCGCAAAGGTGTTCTTGGCCGCAGGCTCAACCCATGTGCGCACCCGTGCGCTCAAGCCGGTGTGGGCGGCGGCGGCGGCGACATGCGCTAACCCCTGCCCGCCAGTGATCGCCAGAATGGGCGCGTTCGGCGCGATCGGCGCCAAACGGCGCAACGTTTCTTCAAACAAGGTCTCTTGACCGACCAGAGCATGGAACTGCTTGGGGCGCGCCGGCGTCGATAACGGCCATAGCCGGGCGCCGGCGCCGCCGCACAAAATCGCCGCCACAATGGATGTGCTCATCGCTGCCTGTCTCCCGCGGGCGTTTGGCGACTACGCGACTTGCGATTGCGACAGCGGCCAGTAAGGCGCGGTCAAGGAGAAGGTGGAGCCTTGCCCAACGACGCTTTCGATGCGCAATTCACCGCCCAACAATACCGCCAGGCGCCGCGCGACCGCAAGCCCAAGCCCTGCGCCGCCATGGCGGCGCGTGCTGCGCCCATCGGCCTGGGTTAAGGGGCAAGCCAAAGCAGAAATATCGTCGGCCGTCATGCCGATACCGGTGTCAGACACGGCCACGATGACGTGCGCGCCTGTTGCCGTTTCGATCCGGCGCACGCTCATCACAATGTCGCCTTGGGCTGTGAATTTCACCGCATTGTCGAGCAGGTGGCGCACAGCCTGCGCCAACCGGTCGCCATCGATGAAGACCGCCGCAAGATCATCGTCGACCTTAAGCTGCAAGCGATTGCCCTTGGCTTCGGCCTCCAAGCGCTTGGAGCCGAGCAGCGGCTCGAATATGGCGCGAAGATCGGCCGCCCGCGGTTTGGCGCTCAAACGGCCGGCCTCCATGCGCGACAGGTCCAACAGTTCATTGATCATCGCCAGCAATCGGCCTGCCGCGCCCACAATGCGTTCGGCGTCGGCGGCAATTTGCGGCTCGCGCCCGGCCGCATCGTCCATGATCAGCTCGCCAAACCCAATGATCGCGTTGATCGGCGTACGCAGTTCATGGCTCATATTCGCGAAAAATTGGCTCTTGGCGATATTGGCGGCCTCGGCAGAGCTGCGGGCTTCTTGCAAGGCCGTAAAACTGGCGTGCAATTCGGCTTCACTACGCTCCAGTTCGCCCATGATAAGCGCAAAGCGCTGGATCAATTCCCCAAAGCCGTCAAAGCCGGCGTTCGCCGCAGGATCTTGGTGCGGCTTCTCCGCCGCGCCGAGCCAGGCGCTGCGATGCGCCAAAGCACTTTCGGCCTGTTGGATGGCGGCCAACAAGTGTTGCTGCAAAACGCGTCGCTCAGTGATATCGACCGTTGATGCGACGGCGCGATGGATGATGCCGGACGCATCGGCTTGCGTTTGGCACAGGGTCTGCACCCAACGGACTTCACCGTCCGGGCGCACGATCCGATGCGCAATGGTAGCGCGCCCCGGATTGGCCAGCAATTTCTTGGTACAGGCGATGGTCAAACCCATGTCATCTGGATGGATCGCCGCGCCTTTGCCCTGCAGCATTTCCCCAACCGTCACCGGCCGCCCAATCAAAGCCTCAAATTGCGGTGAAACCCAAAGACGCGGCGGATCGAGGTCCAATTGCCAGGTCGCCGCACGCCCCGCGTCCAAGGCCAATTCCAAGTGCAATCGAGCTTGTTCGGCCGCCTCAAGGGCGGTGACAGTCGCGGTCTCATCGATCGTTACGCCGCTCAACACGCCATCAGCTCCAGGCGGGGCGCAAACGAAACGCAGGCGAAGCGGCGCCACAGCCGAACCGAGCTTCAAGGCCACGTCGCTACCCAGTGGCGAGGTCAAGACCGGCCATAAGTCCAGGGCGACCGCATCGAGATCGGCGCGCGTGAGGCTGTCGGCGGCTGGCAATCCAAGCCGCGCCGCTAGTCCCGGCGACAACGCCACGGTTTTTGCGCCACGCGCATGTGTCCAGGAGCCAAAGCCGCCGGCGGCGTCGAGCACGTCGCGTTGGCGCATAACCCGCGCAAACGCCTTCTCGGTGCGGGCGATGTCGGTGACGTCGCGGCCGAGCGCGTAGAGCAGATCGCCGACAACGGTCACGTTCCAGGATGCAACAAAGCAAGTCCCGTCCCGCTTCATCAGCCGCCACTCGGCATTCAGCGAAGGTTCGCCTTCGCGAACGCGCTGTCGGGCCGCGATGGCGCGGCCATGGTCTTCGCTATGCACCACACGCAAAAGGGTTTGTCCGACAAGATCGGCAGCGCTCCATCCGGTCGCTGCTTCCCACGCCTGATTGACCGCAACGACCTGGCCGCGCGCGGTGCAGGCAACAAACAAGTCGGACGTCGCCTGCATCAGGAATGCAGTCAATTCCGCCGCGGCTGGCGCCGCCTTAGAGACACATGTATCCGTCACCCAAACATGCCTAGGCGAAAACAGCTAATGGTCGCTAAAGAGGGGCTTAGCCGCCGATCACGGATGAAAAGTCGACAGCGCCGACCCGGCCGGCTTCATCGCCATAAGCCAGAAGTGCGCCGTCCGCGGACCATACCAGTGCTGTAATCTGTGATCCTTGCGCTTCGCTTACCAGGATCGGCCGACCGTGCCCGGTTATGGCCTGCACCGCAACTTCACCAGCGGAATCGCCCGCAGCCAGGATCGGGCGCGTTGGATGACAGGCCACGCGCGTACATGGCGCGCCCATTAGGCCGACAATATTGGCGGCCTGATTGACCGGCCCGGTCGGTTTGTAAAACGGCCAAAGCACGATGTCAGGCGCGCCAGAAGTGGCGCATTGTTTAGCGTCAAACGTGAATGAAAGGTTGCGAATTTTGGCCGGGTAGCCGCTCATGCGGAAGTGCGATCCATCCTGCAGGCGCCAGCCGTGCAGCGCGTTTTCCTGCATCCCGGTGAGGACGAATTTTCCGTCTGGGCTCCAGCCGACAATGAGGTGCGCGCCTTTCCAGGTAAGCGTCTTGCCGCGGCTGTCGGGATTGGCCGCAAACCAGATGGTGACGCCATCAAGATGCGCGCACGCAATGCGCCGGCCTTCCGGGTCAAACGCCAGCCCCGCGACGCGCGCGCCATGATCAAACGCCGCACGCGCCGCGCCGTCGGCGTCAAACACCAGCGCCTGTTTGGCGCACGCGACCGCAACGTGCCTTTTGCTGGCGGCAAGATCATCGACCCAGCCTTTGACCCGCGCGAACGCTGCGACATCACCAGCGGCATTGATCCGCTGCACCGTCCCGTCATCGCCGCCGGAGAACAGATCGCCGGCCGGCCCGATCGCAGCGCACAAAAGCGCTCCAGCATGCAGGTCGTCGCGCCGCCAATCAAGTGAGCCATCGCGCGCCAGCGCGCGCACGCTGGCGTCGCCAGCCGCGATCAGGAGATTATCGCCGACAAATGCGAGTGCGATGATTTCCTCGTCGCAGTCGTGGCGCACGCCGAGGCTGTCGATCAGCGGTTTGGGCGCGTCCGCCATCAGGCGATGCAGGCCAGAAAGCCGCGCTCCAGCGCCGCACGATCAAGGTTGCGGCCGATAAAGACGAGGCGGCTGATGCGTTTTTCATCTTCACGCCACGGCCGCTGCAATTCGCCCTCCGAGAGCATTTGTACCGCTTGCACGACGAAACGCTTGTCTTCGCCGGCAAAAGCCAGAATGCCTTTGGAGCGCAGAATATCTTGGCCCTGCTCAGCCAGCAGTTCTTGATACCAGGCAACGAACCGATTGCCGTCGAGTTGCTTTTCAGACGAGAGTGACAGGGAGCCGATCTCGATATCGTGGATCACGCTCAAGGGCGCGGCGTGGCTGTGGCCGTGGTGATGATCGTGGTGATGATGGCCGTGATCGTGATGATGGTCATGATCGTGGGCATGGTCGTGGTCGTGGTCGTGATGATCGTCCCGATGCGGAACAAGGAAGGCCGGCTCAGCCGCCATTGCACGTTGCAGATCAAACGCGCCGAGGCCCAAAAGCGCATCGAGGGGTGCGCGCCCACGCTCAGCGCGCAAAATCCGCGCATAAGGGTTCAGCGCCCGCAGTGTGGCCTCCACCGTGTCGAGTTCCGGACCGCTGGCGAGATCGATTTTGTTGAGCAGCAGCACATCGGCAAACGCGATCTGGCGGGCGGCCTCTTTGCTGTCTGTCAGGCGCGCCTCCAAATGCATGGCGTCAACCACCGTGACGATCGCGTCCAACGAAGTTTTGGCGCGCACGTCTTCATCGGTGAAAAAGGTTTGCGCAACGGGGGCTGGATCGGCGAGCCCGGTGGTCTCCACAATGATGCCGTCAAACCGGCCCTTGCGCTTCATCAGCCCGGCCAAAATGCGGATCAGATCACCGCGCACGGTGCAGCACACGCAACCATTGTTCATCTCGAACACTTCTTCGTCGGCGCCGACGACGAGGTCGTTATCAATGCCGATCTCGCCAAACTCATTGACGATGACGGCGTACTTTTTGCCGTGCGGCTCTGACAAGATGCGGTTGAGCAAGGTCGTCTTGCCGGCGCCGAGATAGCCGGTAAGGACGGTGACAGGGATTTGGGCGGGTGCGGTCATGGAGCGGTTCCTGGGCGGGCTCTGGCCCGCGGTCAAGCCGTCAGCGCGGCAGCGATGGTTTGGGCGTTGTGGCGCATCATCGCCACATAGGTAGGCGCTGGCCCGCCCGGCGGCGAGAGGCTATCGGCGAAAAGCTTGCCGCCGGTGCGGGCGCCGGTTTCGGCTTGAATCCGTTCGATCAGGCGCGGATCTTTCAACGTGTCGAGGAACACCGCGGCGATCTTCTGTTCACGGATCTGGCGGATCAACCGCGCGATCTGGGCGGCTGAGGGTTCGCTGGCCGTGCTCAGGCCCTTGGCGGCAAGGATGCGCAAGCCATAGGCGCGGGCGAAATAATTCATCGAGCTGTGGCCCGTGACCAGCACGCGCCGGTCTGGTGGGATCGGCGCCAACGTCGTGCGAATGTCGCGATCGAGCGCCTGGAGGGCGCCATCATAGGCAACCGCGCGGGCGGTCATGGCGGCGGCTTTGGCCGGCAGCAAAGTGGTCAGGCCGCCCGAAATCGCCCGCGCATAGAGCCGCGCCTGCGCCGCATCCTGCCAGGCATGGGGATCGGAATCGTGGCTGTGGCCATGGTCGTCGCTGGCCTGCAACGGCTGCACTGCGCCGGCGGCGCGCACGAGCCGACCTTTGAAGCCAACACTTTGCGCCAACCGCTCCGCCCAGGGATCAAAACCGAGGCCATTGACGATCAGCATGTGAGCCTGCGCCACCTGTCGGGCGTTCGCAGGGCGCGGCTCAAACACATGCGCATCCCCGCCCGGCACGACCAGCGCAGCGACGTTCAGTTCCGGCGGCGCCAGCGCGCGCGCCATGTCGGCAAGGATGCTGAAAGACGCGACAATACTGATCGCCCCCGGCTGGGCGATGGCCGGAATGGCCGCCAATGCGCCAAGCGCCATAGCGCGGCGGGTAACACGCCTGTCAGCCGGCATAGTGCGTGCGCGGTGTGCGGCGCGCAATCCAGCCATCGGCCGGCCCGAAGATCAGCGCCAACAGATACGCCGCGCCGGCGGCAAGTATGATCGCCGATCCAGACGGCGCGCCGCTGTGATAGGAAACAATTAAGCCAACGCACACCGCCCCGCCCGCAATCGCCCAGGCGATGGCGATCATGGGCCGCAAACGCTGCGCGCACAGCCGCGCGGCCGCGGCTGGCAGCACCATCAAGCCAACGCTCATCAGCGTGCCGAGCGCCTGGAAGCCCGCAAGCAGAACGCTGACGACCAGCGCCAGAAACACCGCGTGCGCCATACCGCCTTGCGATCCGAGACTGCGCAGAAAGCCGGAATCGGCGCTGTCGAGGACCAGGGCCGGCCAGATCGTGGCAAGCCCCACAGCCACAATGCCCGCCGCCAGCGCGGTCAAGATCAAGCCTTCATCGGTCAGACCCAGGGCTGAGCCGAACAGGACGTGGGTAAGATCGATCTGATCGGCGCGCAGCGACAACAGGCTCACCCCGCCCGCCAACGCGATCAGATACAGCGCCGCAAGGCTCGACTCTTCGCGCTGATTGGTCGCCCGCGCGATGAATCCAGCGGCGAGCGCAACAGTCAGGCCGGCCACAAAACCGCCCGCGGTCATCGCCGGGATCGACAGACCCGCCAACAGAAAGCCCGCCGCCACGCCCGGCAGCACGCCGTGCGCCAGCGCATCGCCCATCAGGCTCATGCGGCGCAGCACCAAAAACACACCCACCGGCGCTGCCGCAATCGCCACGATCAGCGCGCCGGCAAGCGCGCGCTGCATGAAAGCAAATTCGACAAACGGCGCTATCAGCAGCTCATACATCGGCGTTACGCCGCGCAGGTCTCGGCGTCGACGCGCCAGGCCTCTTCCATGCGCCGCGCGCGCAGCAGGTTTTCGCCGCTGAGCACCTGGGCGCTGGGGCCAAAATCGATCATGTCGCGGGCAAGCAGCAGCGTGTGGGAAAACCGCGCGCGCACCATGTCCAGATCGTGCAGCGCAGCAATGACGGTGCGCCCACCGACGCCCCAGCCGGCAACGATCTTCAGAAGATCGCCGGCTGTGCGCGCATCGAGCGCAGCGAACGGCTCGTCCAGCACAATCACCGGGCAGTCCTGGGCAATAACGCGGGCAAACAAGGCCCGCTGCAATTGCCCGCCTGACAAAGAGCCGAGCGCGCGATCTTCAAAGCCTGCAAGCCCCACCGCTTCCACGGCCGCGCGCGCCTTGTCAAAACCATCGCGCCCCGGCTGGCCAAACAACCCGCAGCGCCGCCAGAGCCCGCTGACAACCAACTCACCGACATTCAGCGGCGCCGCGCGATCAAGGCTGGCGAGTTGCGGCATGAAGGCGATGTCGCGGGCGCGGAAACCGTCGCGCACCAGAGCGCCGCTGAGCGGCTTCAACTCTCCGGTCAACGCCTTCAACAAGGTGGATTTGCCGGCGCCGTTTGGGCCAACAACCGCGATCAAAGACGCCTTTGGCAAAGCGGCGCGGACATGATGCACCGCCGGGCGGCGGCCATAACCGACAGTCAAATCGCGCAGATCAAAGGCCGGCCTCGCCATTAGCCCAGCCCCCACATGGCCAACCCCGCCACCACTGCGCAAACCACAGCGGCAACGCCCAAGCGGGCGATCAGACCGCCGGCGAAGACGCCGTCTGCGAAGTTATGAGAAGGATGAAACCGCATGTTCGGGATGTAGCGTTATATTGTAACGCCGGCAAGCCGGGAGCGACCTTATTCACGATTCAATGCGACCAAGGCTCTTTGCGGCGGAAGGCGAAATTGTCCGAATAAGCGCGCAGCACCCGTTCGCGTTCTTTGGGTTCGATTACGCGATGGGGAATGTTTTCGCGGCGGGCAAAGGCGATCGCTTCGTCGCGACTGTCGAAGAACATGCGAATCTGCCGGGACGTGTCCTGGCTGGTCGTCCACCCCATGAGCGGATCAATCGTGAAGCCGGCTGCAGGTTCGAACTCGAGCACCCAGCGCTTGGAATTGCCCTGGCCGGACTGCATCGAGGTTTTGGCGGGGCGAAAAATCTTGGCGAGCATAGCGCTTCCTAAACCGACCCGCGACCCGCGCCAAGAGGCACGCTCCTGGCGCGGCGCTTCGGGGTCAGCCTTTGGTTTTGGCGGCCGGCTTGGCGGCGGCCGGGGCGGCGGACGACTGCGCTTCCAGCGCGTCCTTCAGGGCTTTGCCGGGACGGAAACGGGCCCGACGGCTCGGCGGCACCGGCACTTCTTCGCCGGTTTGCGGATTGCGCGCCTTGCGGGCGGCGGTGGCGACAACAGCGAACACGCCGAAATTCGGGATGCGCACTTCGTCTTGACGCTTCAAGGCCTCCGCCATGATGTCAAACGTCGCATCGACCACGTCAGCCACCTGGGTTTTGGACACGCCGGTCTTGGCGGCGATATCGGCGATCAAGTCAGCCTTATTCATTTTATGATCCCTCATGGTTGTGCGAGGGCGCGATACAGAGCGCCGCCCGCAGAGCGCGTCAAACCAAAAAAGCCGCGCCGTCCGCGCTGCGGCGGGAAATCTTGTGGACGAAGGCGCACATGAACAAAAATGCCCGCGACGCGTGTACACGTCGCGGGCTTTGGTTTTGTTTCGTGTTGCCTTTAGTGCGGCAAAGCGCCATCCCGATCGTCACGTTCGTCAGTGCGGCCGCGCCGTTCTTCGGCCGCTTCGTCGGCTTCGGTCCAGGTGATCGGGGTCAATGGCAAGGTCAGAGCGTTTTTGAGCACTTCATCCACGGTCGCCACCGCAATGATCTCCAAGAAGTTTTTGACATTGTCCGGGATCTCAGCGAGGTCTTTGGCGTTGTCTTTGGGGATCAGCACGGTTTTCACCCCGCCGCGCAGCGCCGCGAGCAGTTTTTCCTTCAGCCCGCCGATTGGCAGCACGCGGCCGCGCAGGGTGACTTCGCCGGTCATGGCGATGTCTTTGCGCACCGGGGTGCCGGTCAACACAGAGACAATTGCGGTGACCATGGCAATGCCGGCGGAGGGCCCGTCTTTGGGCGTGGCGCCTTCGGGCACATGGACGTGGATGTCCTTGGCGCGAAACAGCGGCGGCTTTAGACCAAACTGCAGCGCGCGCGAACGCACGAAGCTGTTCGCGGCCGAGATCGATTCCTTCATCACCTCGCGCAGATTGCCGGTTACCGTCATCGCGCCCTTGCCCGGCATGGCGACAGCTTCAATGGTGAGCAAATCGCCGCCGGTTTCCGTCCAGGCCAGACCCGTGACAATCCCGACTTGGTCTTCAAGGTCGGTTTCGCCGAAGCGATATTTCCACACGCCGGCATAATCGGGCAAATTGGCCTCAGTGACCTCCACCGTCTTGCGCTTCTTTTGCTCGATCTCGCGCACCGCCTTGCGGCAGAGATTGGCGAGTTCGCGCTCCAAGGAGCGCACGCCGGCTTCGCGGGTGTAGCGGCGGATCAGGTCGCGGATGGCGCCGTCGGTCACTTTGAACTCGCCGGCCTTTAGGCCGTTCGCTTCGATCTGCTTGGGCAGCAAATGCTTGCGGCAGATTTCCAGCTTTTCATCCTCAGTATAGCCGGGAATACGGATGATCTCCATCCGATCGAGCAAAGGCTGGGGCATGTTGAGGCTGTTCGATGTGGTGATGAACAACACGTCCGACAGATCATAATCGACTTCGAGATAGTGATCGTTGAACGTCGCGTTCTGTTCGGGATCGAGCACTTCAAGCAACGCCGCCGACGGATCGCCGCGATAATCGGCGCCGAGCTTGTCAATCTCATCAAGCAGGAACAGCGGATTTGCGCTCTTGGCCTTCTTCATGGATTGGATAATCCGGCCCGGCATCGAGCCGATATAGGTGCGGCGGTGACCGCGGATTTCGGCCTCATCGCGCACGCCGCCGAGCGACACGCGCACAAAATCGCGCCCCGTGGCCTTCGCGATGGATTTGCCAAGCGAGGTTTTGCCTACCCCAGGTGGACCAACCAGGCACAGGATTGGCCCGCGCACTTTTGAAGTGCGCGCCTGAACCGCGAGATATTCCAAGATGCGCTCTTTGACCTTCTCCAGGCCATAGTGATCTTCATCAAGCGTGTCCTGGGCAAGCTTCAGATCCTTGCGGACCTTCTTTTTCACGCCCCAGGGCAGCGACAGCAACCAATCGAGATAATTGCGCACCACAGTCGATTCCGCTGACATCGGGCTCATCTGGCGCAGCTTCTTGAGCTCCGCCTCGGCCTTGGTCTCGGCTTCTTTCGACAGCTTGGTTTTGCGGATGCGATCTTCGAGCTCGGCGATGTCTTCGCGGCCGTCATCCGTCTCGCCCAGCTCACGCTGGATCGCCTTCATCTGCTCGTTGAGATAATATTCGCGTTGGGACTTCTCGACTTGGCGTTTGACGCGGTTGCGGATTTTCTTCTCGACTTGAAACTCAGCGATCTGTCGCTCGAGAAACCCGAGCACTTTTTCCAGGCGCTCGGGAACATCGGCGGCGTCGAGCAGGCCCTGCTTGTCGGTGACCTTGATCGGCAAATGCGCGGCCACCGTGTCGGCCAGCCGGCTCGGCTCCTCGATCTGGCTGACCGCCTGCAGCAACTCCGCCGGGGTTTTGCGGGCAGCCTTCGACAGCGCCTCAAACTGGTCAATCACCGCCCGCGCGGAAGCGCGCGCTTCGGAGCTTTCGGCATTGGTTTCCGCCACCGGCTCGATCTCGGCTTCGAAATACCCTTCGGTGCGGGTAAATTTGGTGATCTTGGCGCGGCTCTCGCCTTGCACCAGTACCCGCACCGTGCCGTCTGGCAGTTTCAGGATTTGCACCACCGAGGCCAGCGTTCCGACCGCGTGAATGCGATCGGTATCCGGATCGTCGTCGGCCGCGTCAAATTGGGCGGCGAGGAATATCTGCTTGTCACCCTTGGTGACTTCCTCAAGGGCCTTGACCGACTTTTCGCGGCCAACGAACAGCGGCGCGGCCATGTGCGGGAACACCACGATGTCGCGCAGCGGGAGAACGGGGATGATTTTGCGTCCGGCCATTTCTGGCTCCTTCTGAGCGCGCCATCGCGCGCCCGATAGCAGCGCCAGCAATCCGGCGCCCGTGTTGCGCCTTAACTTGGATTGCGTCGGCGGCTGGTTCAAGGCGCCGCTCGGGGTGCGGGTGTTGGCTAAAGTGCAACACACAACTGCCCCGACCAAGAGATGGCCGGGACGTTGGTGTCTGTTTGCAGCAGCATCAAGCGGATTGCTGACCGTTGCGGCCTTCGGTGTAGATTTGCAGCGGCGGGGCGCGGCCCTCGACCACTTCTGGAGACACCACGATTTCTTCCACGCCACGCAAGCCGGGCAAATCAAACATGGTGTCGAGCAAAATGCCCTCCATGATCGACCGCAGGCCACGCGCGCCAGTTTTGCGCTGAATGGCCTTGCGGGCGATGGCGCGCAAGGATTCATCGGAGAAGGTCAGACGCACGCCCTCCATGTCAAACATGCGCTGATACTGCTTGGTCAGCGCATTTTTCGGCTCGGTGAGGATTTGCACCAGAGCGACTTCATCGAGGTCTTCCAGCGTCGCCAGGACCGGCAGGCGGCCGACAAATTCCGGGATCAGGCCGAACTTCAGGAGATCATCCGGCTCGATCTCGCGCAGAATTTCGCCGGAGCGCCGATCCTCCTGGTCGCGCACAGCGGCGCCAAAGCCGATCGACGACCCCTTGCCGCGCTGCGAGATAATCTTCTCCAGGCCGGAAAATGCGCCACCGCATATGAACAGAATATTTGTCGTGTCGACCTGCAAAAACTCTTGTTGCGGGTGCTTGCGGCCTCCCTGCGGGGGCACGCTCGCCACGGTGCCTTCCATAATCTTCAGCAAGGCCTGCTGGACCCCTTCGCCCGACACGTCGCGGGTGATCGAGGGATTGTCCGACTTGCGGCTGATCTTGTCGACTTCGTCGATATACACGATGCCGCGCTGGGCCCGCTCGACATTGTAATCGGCCGACTGAAGCAACTTCAAAATGATGTTCTCGACATCCTCACCGACATAACCGGCTTCAGTCAGGGTGGTGGCGTCGGCCATCGTGAACGGCACGTCGATAATGCGCGCCAGCGTTTGCGCCAGCAGCGTCTTGCCGCAACCGGTTGGGCCAATCAGCAGGATATTGGACTTGGCGAGTTCAACATCATTGTTCTTCGCAGCGTGGCTCAAGCGCTTGTAATGATTGTGCACCGCAACAGACAAAACGCGCTTGGCGTAGTCTTGGCCGATCACATAATCGTCCAGTACGTCCTTAATCTCGCGCGGGCTCGGCACGCCCTCTTTGGACTTCACCAGAGAGGTTTTGTGCTCCTCCCGAATAATATCCATGCACAGCTCAACGCATTCATCGCAGATGAACACTGTCGGCCCGGCAATCAGTTTGCGCACTTCATGCTGGCTCTTGCCGCAGAAAGAGCAATACAGGGTGTTCTTGGATTCACCGCCGGAATTGCTTTTGCTCATCGGCGCTCCTTAGCGCAAAGCCGCAACCGCGCCGCGGCGGCGGACAAAAGGCCTTCACGAACAGGGCCCAAGTGTCCAAAGATAGCTGGCGTCCCATTACAAAATGGTTCATCCGCGCTTACGAATTTCAGCATACTCCCGCGCGGGCCGCAAGGATGGGACGCCGCTGCGTGGGTTGGGCGCGGCATCAACCGGCGCCGGCCCCATCTGGCACATCCCGCTTCTCAAAGACGCGATCAACCAATCCGAAGGCTTTTGCCTCTTCGGCCGTCATGAAGGAGTCGCGGTCCAGAGTGCGCTCGATCACTCCATATTGCTGGCCGGTGTGCTTGACGTAGATTTCGTTCAAGCGCCGCTTGGTGGCGATGATATCTTCGGCGTGCCGCTCAATGTCGGAAGCTTGGCCACGGAAGCCGCCAGACGGTTGGTGGACCATCACGCGCGCATTCGGCAGGCAGACCCGCAGGCCTTTTTCACCGGCCGACAAGAGCAGCGACCCCATCGAGGCCGCTTGACCAATGCACACCGTCGACACCGGCGAGCGGATATATTGCATCGTGTCATAGATCGCCAAACCGGACGACACGACCCCGCCGGGGCTGTTGATATACATCGCGATTTCGCGCTTGGGGTTTTCAGATTCCAACCACAGGAGCTGGGCGCAAACCAAGCTCGCCAGGCCGTCTTCGACGGGCCCGGTCATAAACACGATCCGCTCCTTCAGCAGTCGCGAAAAGATATCAAACGCCCGCTCCCCGCGGCTGGTCTGTTCGACGACCATCGGGACGAGGTTCATGTAACGTTCAACCGGGTCGGACATGTCGGCCTTTCTTGAGCGGCCTCATCGGCCGCGGACATCTCATATTTGGGGCTTCGCGATCTGGTGCAAGGGCCAGCCCCCTACATCGCCTCATCGGCCTGCTGACGCAGTTCTTCGCGGGTGACCCTCAGATTGGTCACCTGGGCCAATTCCAGGATGAAATCAACGACCTTGTCCTCATAGATCGGGGCCCGCAACTGCGCCAAGGCGCCGGGATTTTTCCGATAGAAGTCATAGATTTGCTGCTCGCTGCCGGGGAAGCGGCGGGCCTGATCCTGCAGGGCTGCGGCCAGTTCCTCATTGCGAATCTGGACATCATTGCGCCGGCCAATCTCGGCCAGCACGAGCCCAAGACGCACCCGCCGGGCCGCAATCTTGCGGTATTCGCTTTGCAGTTCGTCTTCAGACTTGTTGGCGTCATCGGGGTCAGCATTGCCAGCCTCACGGTCGGCCTTCACCTGCTCCCAAATTTGGCCAAACTCAGCGTCAACCATGCCGGCCGGCAGCTCAAAGGTATGGGCCTCGTCGAGCTTGTCGAACAACACCCGTTTAGCGCGCGCGCGCGACAAGGCGGCGTTGTCGCGCGCCAGGCTGGACTTCAGCGCATCGCGCAGCGCCTCGATGCCGTCCATGCCAAACTTCTTGGCAAATTCATCGTCCAAAGGCTGCTGCACGCAAGCTTGAACGTCTTTGACCGTGATGTCGAAGGTCGCGGTTTTGCCCTTCAGGTTCTCAGCCCCATAATCATCCGGGAACGTCACGGTGATGACCTTTTCGTCGCCCTTTTGGGCGCCGACCAATTGCTCTTCAAAGCCCGGAATGAAGCGGCCGGAGCCAAGCACCAAGGGCGCGTCCTTACCTTCGCCGCCGGCAAAGGGTTCGCCGTCCAGCTTGCCAAGGAAATCGATAATCAGCTGGTCGCCGTCTTCGGCGGCGTCGTCTTTTGCGGCATATTCACGCGCCGATTTGGCCAGCCCGTCGAGCGCCTCTTCGATATGGCCCTCCTCGACGTCGGCCACCGGGCGCTCCAGCGCCAAACTGGATGGGTCGATCGGCTCGAAGTCCGGCATCAGATCGACTTTGACATAGAACGCCAAGTCGGCATTGCCAGTTTGGACCTGGGCCATGTCGCTTTCCAGCTCCAGGTCGGGCTGGGAGGCAAGCCGAGCATCGCCGAGCGAGGACTGGGTCGATCTCTCGACTTCCTCATTGATGATGTCGCGCATCAAGGCGGGGCCATACATTTTGCGGATATGGCTTTCGGGGGCTTTGCCCGGCCGGAACCCCTTGAGATTGATCTTCGGCATCTCGGCCTTGATCTTGGCGTCCAAGGCGGCCTTGAGTTCATTGGCGGGGATGACGACCTTGATCGTGCGGCGCAGACCTTGGCTTTGTGTCTCGATGCTGGGCATGGCCTTCGTGAGCGTCCTGCTGAATAACGGAAGGCGCCGAAGGCGTTAACGCCTCGGCGCATGAAGGGCGGGCTTATGGCACGCAGGCCCTGCCCTGTCCACGCGCCCACTTAAGGTTGAAGCCTTAAATTTCAGTCCATGCTGGTGCGGATGAAGGGACTCGAACCCCCACGCCTCGCGGCGCCAGAACCTAAACCTGGTGCGTCTACCAATTCCGCCACATCCGCAACCCGTCCGACCGAAGGCGGAAAGGTGGTCGGGGCGGCGGGATTCGAACTCGCGACATCCAGCTCCCAAAGCTGGCGCTCTACCAGACTGAGCTACGCCCCGGACGGCGCGCACCATACAAGCGTCGGCGCAGATTGAAAGGCCGGACTGCTTATCGGTCGGCGAAAGCTGCGGCCGGCAGGCGCACCACTGCACCCGGCAGGCCCGGCGCCTCATTGTCAAAGGCGCCGACCACGATGGCGGAGCCGTCGCGATCAAAGCTGGCCATGCAGACAAACTTGAACGGAACCGGGATGGTGCGGCGAACCTTGCCCTCCGGCGTCAGCTGCAACAGCTTGCCCTCACCATATAGCCCGACCACGATATCGCCATTGGGGGCCTGGTCGATGCCATCAGGACCGGCTTCGCGATACGCCGGATCAACACCGGCCATGGCGTCGATATCAGCAAACAGACGCGCTTGCCCCAGCTTGCCGGGCCCGATCACGTCAAAAGCCCAAATCCGCCGCGCCAGATGTTCGCTGACCAGCAGGCGTTTGCGCGCGGCGTCAAAAAAAACGCCATTGGGATAAAACAGCGGCTCGACAACGCTGCGCACTTCACCGTCCGAGGTGAGATAGACCACCTGGCCGCTGGCGCCGGCGTCTTTGGCGAACGGCCCGGAATTGGAATAATAGACGCCGCCGGCATTGTCCGCGGTGACCTCATTGGGATTGCCGATCAGGCGCAGCCGCTCAGCCTGGCGCGGCGTCGGCCGGGCCACATAATCGGGTGCAATCACTGCAATCTGACGCCCCTTGGCGTCCAGAACCACCATCCGCGCGCCGATATGGCACAACACCAGAACACCGCCCCTATACGGCGCCAATCCCGTCGGGCCGCAACCGGCCTCGCGCCAGAACAGGCTCTTGCGGCCATGGCGGATCATGCTCACCCGATCAGCGCCCATTTCGGTATAGAGCATGCCCCCACCCGGCGCGCGCATCGGCCCTTCCGGATACGATGCCTTGCGATCCAGGAAGGTCCAATCTTGCGCCGCGGCCGCAAGACACACGCCCATAGCCAGCGTCGCCGCGATCGCCCACGCCCTTATTCGCATTGCACCCGCCTCTGGCGCGGTGTCGCGGCCTTGGCCCGTTTGGCCGCGTCATTGGAGTTGGAGCGGTCGATCATCAGCAGAACATTGGATTGATCAAAACCGTCGCGCAGGGGCGCTGCGCCGGTTGCCTTCTCGATCCGGCGGACCTTGGCGATCGGACGCAGATCGTGGCGGAATTTGTAGCGCGCCTGCAGCGCCTCGGCGCGTTGCGCGATCTGGCGATCGCTCAGGCGCGGCCCGTCATAGGCGACCAGAACCGTATTGATCTGCTCGCTGTCCTGGCCGCTGGCAAAGGCGTCGACATTTTTCCAAACCGCCCGCAGGGTTGCGGCCATGCCGTCATAGAACAGCGTCGTCGGCTCGACATTTTGCGCCACCACCCCACCGGGATTGAGCCGCGCTTTGACCCCTTTGAAGAACTCCACTGTCGTTAAAGTATGGGGCACCCACGTGCCGCGAAAGGCGTCAATGAAGGCAATGTCGTATTTGTCCTGGCTGTTCATCACATAACGGCGCCCGTCATCGACAATGATTTTCAGCCGCTCATCTTCCTTCACGCCGAAATGCTTCTTGGCCGCGGCCACCACGCCCGGATCGATCTCCACGGTCGTGATCGCCATCTCGGGCACGAAGCGGCGCAGATACGACACCGTGCGCCCGCCCCCTAAGCCGATTTCCAGAAACCGCCCCAGCTTGCCCGGATAGAGCAAAGCGGCGGTGGCAAAGCGGGTGTATTCGACCGGCAAAAACTCAGGGTCCGAAGGCCGGTAGATGCTCTCGACAAACTCGCACCGCCCGACCCGGAACACCAGCACCACGTCCTGCCCATCACGCATCACTATAATGTCGTTAAACGGAGACTTGGTCTGTTCCAGGATTTGCGGCCCCCAAGACAGACCCTGCGCCGTGGCGGCCAAAGCCGGCCCCGCCAAAAGGCCAGCCAAGGCCAATCCAAAACCGCGACGGTCAAGCAATCGGTTCATCTGCCCCTCAACAATCCTGCGGTCTTTGACGCCCGCCACCCGTTCATAACCGTGATCCCGGCGACATCGTGGCAGGACTGCACTGCGCGCGCAGCCCCATGCGGCGAACCGCCACACGCGCGTGGCGCACAAATTGCCCCTGCCCCCTCAACCAGGCACACGCGCAGCAAGAATAGGCTTGGGAAAACGAGAGCATCGCCGCAAAATCTCCGAATACGGAGCATTTGGGGAAACAAGAAACGTCTATGGTAAAGATGCCTGACCCGTTGCCGAATCTCTGCTCTGCCATCTTGTGCGATGGGGACGCCTATGATCGCGACTGGTCGGTCGATCTCTTGTTTCGCGCCTGGGCAAAACACCAGCCGGATGCGGTCGCGCTGCGGGTCGACAGCGGGCCCATCAGCTATGGCGACTTGAATGCCCGTGCGGACGCGATCGCGGCGGCTCTGGCGGCGGCCGGCATCGGATTTGGCGATCACGTCGCGCTGGAATTGCCCCGTGGCCCTGAACTCATCGCGACGCAATTGGCGGTGCTGCGCCTTGGGGCGGCCTATGCGCCGCTCGACCCCGCCGCCCCCGCCGCCCGTCGCACCGACATGCTGGCCTTGTTGGCCGCCAAAACCGCTGTGGGTTTTGATCATGCCGCACTCCAGGCGCCTGCGGCCGCGCCGGACTGGCGCGCCCCACCGCCCGTCTCCGGCGCCGACATCGCCGCCATCATGTTCACGTCGGGCTCCACCGGCGCGCCAAAAGGCGTGCGTGTGCGCCATCGCGGTATTGTGCGCCTGGTGCGCGGCCAATGGTTTGCCCGATTTGGTCGGGATACGGTGTTCCTTGCCGCCGCCCCCCCGGCCTTTGACGCCAGCCATCTGGAGCTGTGGGCGCCATTGCTCAATGGCGGCAGCGTCGCGCTTCTGGCCGGCGATCCGCCGGCTGTTTCCGATCTGGCGCGTACGGTTGTCGCCCATGCGGTGACCGATATCTGGTTAACCGCCGGCCTCTTTCATCTGATCGTCGATGAGGCGCCCGATGCGCTCGCCGGCGCTAAGCGCATCTTTGTTGGCGGCGATGTGGTTTCGCCACGCCATATCCGCACCGCCCAGGCCCGTCATCCCGAGACAGTGTTCATCAATGGCTACGGCCCGACCGAAAACAGCACATTCACCACGTGCTATCCATTCCCCCGCGACGGCTGGGGCGAGGGCCCGGCCCCCATCGGGCGTGCGCTCGCCCATACGCGCCTGCTGATCGATGGCGATGATGGCGAATTGCTCGTCGGCGGCGACGGCGTCGGCGCCGGCTATCTCGGTGAAGACCCTGACCAACGCTTCCGTCCGGACCCAGACGATCCGCACGGCCTGATCTACGCCACCGGCGATCTGGTCCGCCGGCGCGCCGATGGCGGCCTCGATTTTCTCGGCCGGGTCGATCGACAAGTGAAGATCGCCGGCCGCCGCATTGAATTGAGCGCCATCGAACACATCATGCGCGAAGCGCCGGGCGTGGCGGACGCCGCCGTGCTTGTCCATACCGACCCTCGCGGCGAGAAAACCCTCATTGGCGTGGTGACACCCGCCCACATCTCCATCCCTGACCTGGCCCGCCATTTGGCCGGCGCCCTGCCTGCCCAAGACAACCCCAGCCGGCTGATCGCCCACGGCCCGTTTCCACTGAGTGCAACCGGCAAACTTGATCGCGACCGCTTGCGCGCGGCCGTGACGCCGGCGCCGACTGCGAGTGCGGCCACGCATGCTGAGCCCAAGCTGATCGCCATCTTCCGCGACATCCTCGGGCCGTTTGACGTCAGCGCTCGCTTTGCAGATCTTGGGCTGACGTCCTTGCAGATCGTGCGCGCCCACGCCCGAATCGTGGCCGAGCTTGTCGCGATCCCGATTACAGACCTGTTTGAGTGCGCTGACCTCGCGGCGTTGTCGCGGCGGCTCACACAAATCCCTGTCGGCGCGCACACGCCCACCGCCGCCGCCCAGGCCAAACCCGCAACGCCATCCGGCGCGATTGCCATTATCGGCATGGCTGGCCGCTTCCCGGGCGCGGCCGACATCGACCAGTTCACCGCCATCATTAAGGACAACATCGACGCCATTTCCCGCTTCCCGCCAAGCGAATCCGAAGACGCCTTTGACGCATCCACCCGCGCCGATCCCGCCTATGTCGGGGCCCGCGGTATCCTGGACGACGTCGACGCGTTCGACGCCGCCTTCTTCGCGATGCAGCCGCGCGAAGCCGCGCTGACCGATCCGCAACATCGCGTGATGCTCGAACTTGCCCAGCTCGCCTTTGACGACGCCGGCTATGACCCGCTGCGCGTCACCGGCCCGGTTGGCGTCTTTGCCGGCTGTGCGCTGAACACCTATCTCATCGGCCATGTCCTTGCCGATCGCGCCGAAGCCGACGCGTTTTGCAGCAATTACGGGGTTGGGATGTATTCCCACCTTGTCGGCGCCCTTGCCGATACGCTTGCCTCGCGCATCGCTTACAAACTCAATTTGCGCGGGCCGGCGGCAACCGTTCAATCGGCCTGCGCAACCGCATTGCTGGCCGTGGCCCAAGCCTGCCAGAGCTTGCAAGCCGGCCAATGCGATATGGCGCTGGCCGGCGCGGCCTCGATGACGTTTCCCCAGAAACGCGGATATCTGCATCAGGCTGGCGGCATGGTCAGCGCCGACGGTTATTGCCGCCCGTTCGACGCGCGCGCTTCAGGAACGGTGTTTGGCGCCGGCGCTGGTTTGGTGCTGCTGAAGCGGCTCGAAGACGCGCTGGCCGACGGCGATGAAATCCACGCCGTCATCCGCGGTTATGGCGTCAGCAATGACGGCTCTGACAAGGTCGGCTTCACCGCGCCGAGCGCGCGCGGCCAGGCCGCAGCCATTCGCCAGGCGCTGAAGGTCGCCAATCTGTCGGCCCAAGACATCGGCTATGTCGAATGTCACGGCACCGCCACGCCACTCGGCGACCCGATTGAGCTTGAGGGCCTGCGCCAGGCTTTTGGCGACGGCGTCGCGCCGGCATCGTGCGCGCTCGGATCGGTCAAGGCCAATGTCGGCCATCTCGACGCCGCCGCCGGGGTGAGCGGCCTGATCAAAGCGGCGCTGTGCGTGCGCGATGATTTTCTGCCGGCCCAACTGCATTTCGATGCGCCCAATGCGGCCCTGCGCTTGACGGGCGGCCCGTTTTACGTGCCCCAGCGCGCTGGCGCTTGGCCCAAGACCGACGCGCCGCGCCGCGCCGGCGTCAGCGCCTTCGGCGTTGGCGGCGCCAATGTCCATCTGATTGTCGAGCAGCCGCCAGCGCCGAGACCCACGCCGGGCGCCGCGGACCTGTATGTTCTGCCGATCAGCGCCGCCGATTCAGACACGCTCACCGCCGAGGCGGCGCGCCTGGCTGATTGTCTCGACGCCGCCCGCCCGGACGCGTTGAGGGCTATTGCTGCAACACTGCAGCACGGGCGGCGCGCCGGCCAAGTCCGCACCGTCCATGCCGCAGCCACCATGTCTGACGCCGCCAAGGCGCTGCGGGCGCCGCTGAAAAGCGTCACAGCGTCCAGTGGCGCGCGCGTTTTGTTTGCCTTTCCCGGTCAGGGCGCTCAGCTGCCCGGCATGGCGCGCGCGGCCGCCCGCGACGCCGATTTTGCGGCTGACTTGAACCAAGCGCTGACCACACTCGATGGCGGGCTCGCGCGGGACTTGTCTGCTCTGTTGCTCACGGCCAACGCTGATGATTCCGCCGCCAGCGACGCGTTACGCCAAACATCCCATGCGCAACCGGCATTGGTTGCGATCGGATGGGCGATGGCGAAGGCCTTTGCGCGCCGCGGCGTTCATCCGGCGGGACTGATCGGCCACAGCGTTGGCGAAATCACCGCAGCGGCGGTGTCCGGCGCCCTGCGGATCGAAGACGCCATGCAGTTTGCCGCCGCCCGCGGCGCGGCGATGCAAACCATAGCCCCCGGGGCCATGCTGGCGGTGCGGGCGCACGCGACGGATCTGGCCAGCGATCTTACAGCGCCTGTGTCTCTGGCCGCGATCAATGCGCCGGGCGCTTGCGTCGTGTCTGGGCCGTTTGATGCCATCGACGCCCTCGCCGCCCGCCTCGAGCAACGCGGTATTGCCGCGCGCCGGCTGGACACCTCCCACGCTTTTCACTCCGCCGCCATTGAGCCGGTGCGCGACGCAATCGCCGCCGCCGCGTGCAGGCTCACATTTGCCGAGCCAGCCCTTTCTTGGATCAGCACCGCAACGCTGGCGCGGCTCGACCGTGTGACTTTGGCCGACGGCGCCTATTGGGCCGCCCAGGCGCGCGAGCCTGTGCGCTTTGGCGAAGCGCTTGGCGTGCTTTTTGGGGCGAGCCAGGCGGCGCTGGTTGAACTGGGCCCCGGTCGCGCCAGTCTCGGCTTTGCCGCACGCGCGATTGCCCAAGCGCAACGCTTAGGCTTGGTCGCTGGGCTCGATGACGGCCCTGAGCCGCTGAACCGAGCCAGCGCAGAGCTCTGGGCCCTTGGCGTTGACATCGACTGGACGCCGCTCAGCCCAACTCCCTTCGCCCGGCGCCATTTGCCCGGCCGCATTTTCCGCCGCAGCCGTTACTGGATCGATGCGCCCGCGTCCGGCCCAACTTATGCCCCGCCGCCCGCCCGGCTTGCAGAACCCACACCCAAACCAACAGACGAACCGCCCATGCTGACCGAACTCCTCGCCGTTCTTGAATCCGTATCCGGCGCACCAATCGCGGAAACCGACGCGCAGGCCAGTTTTCTGGAGCTGGGATTTGACTCCCTGCTTCTCGGACAGGTCGCAACCCGGATCGAGAAGTCGTTTGGCGTGAAAATCGGCTTCCGTCAGATGTTGGCCGATCTGCCAAGTCCCTCGGCGCTCGCCGCGTTTCTGGCAACCCAATCGCCCAAACGCGCTGCAGCGCCAATGCGCGCTGCGCACGCTCCCGCGCCCAGCGCGTCCGGCGGCCAAGCGGCGGCGTCGGGCGATATGGTCAGCCTGTTCAAATCGCAGCTTGAAGCGCTCAATGGCCTCATCTGCCAGCAGAACGCGCTGCTCGGCGGGGCAGCCATGCCGAGCCTCGCGCCCCCTGCGCCGGAGCCGCAAATCCAGCGCGCGCCGCCGACAACCACGGCTGTACCGCGGTTTCGGATGTTTGATCCCAAGGCATCCGCGCCAGCAACGCCGCTGACGGGCGGCCAGCAAGCCTATATCGCCGACTTGGCGCTGCGCGCGGAACGCCGCGCGGGCGCATCGAAGGCTTATGCCGATCGCCATCGGGGCGCGCTGGCCGATCCGCGCACAGCATCGGGATTTCGGCCGGAATGGAAAGAACTTGCATTTCCCATTGTGGCCCAGCGCGCACACGGGGCCTATCTCTTCGGCCTTGATGGGGAGGACTATGTCGACCTCGTCAACGGCTATGGCCAGACCGCCTTTGGCCATGCGCCGGACTTTGTCACAGAAGCCATCGCCCGCCAGATGCGCGACGGCTTTGCCATTGGGCCGCAATCACCGCTCGCAGGCCCGCTGGCGGAACATCTTGCAAGTCTGCTCAGCATGGACCGCGTTACGTTCTGCAATACCGGCTCTGAAGCGGTGATGGCGGCAATGCGGGTGGCGCGAACGGTCACGGGGCGCGACAAGATCGTGGTCTTCGCCAATGACTATCACGGCCAATTCGATGAAGTGCTGGTTAAGCCTGGCCCAGCCGGCGCCAGCCCGCTTGCGGCGGGTATTCCAGGCGCTGCCGTCAGCAATATGGTCGTGCTGGCCTATGGCGCTCCGGAAAGTCTGGACTGGATTGGCGCCAATGCCAACGACCTCGCGGCCGTGATTGTGGAGCCGGTGCAGAGCCGGCATCCGGAACTGCAGCCATTCGATTTTGTGCGCCGCCTGCGCGCCATCACAGAAACGGCCGGCGCCGCCTTGGTCTTTGATGAAGTGGTCACCGGCTTTCGCGTGGATCTCGGCGGGATGCAGGCCGTTATCGGCATACGGGCGGACCTGGCAACCTATGGCAAGGTGCTCGGCGGCGGTATGCCGGTCGGCGTTCTGGCGGGCGCGCGGCGGTTCATGGACGCCCTGGATGGCGGCGCCTGGCGTTTCGGCGATCAGTCTCAGCCCGAAGTCGCCCCGACTTTCTTTGCCGGAACCTTTGTGCGCCATCCGCTGGTTCTGGCGGCTTGCGCTGCGACTTTGGATCACATGCAGACAGCGGGCGCAGGGCTTCAGCGCACGCTGACAGCGCAAGCGCGTGCGCTTGCAGAGCGTCTCACCGCGCTGTTGCGCGCGCGCGCGCCCCGCTTGCGCTTGGAAAGCTATGCCTCCTGGTTCATGCTCAGCGCTGCGCCAGGCGAACGCTATTTGCCATTGCTGTGCGCTGAGTTGCGCGTGCGCGGCGTGCATGTGCAAGAAGGGTTTCCGTGTTTCACCACCACCGCCCATGGGGCGGCCGAAGCGGATCGGATTGTGGCGGCGTTCAGCGCTGCACTCGACGCTATCTGCAATGCCGGCTTTTTTGCCGGCAGCGCAGCTGCCCCTGCGGTAGCGCCGCCAGCCGCGCCGCGCGCGATGCCGCTGACAGACGCGCAAATGGAAATCCTGCTGGCCGCCCAATATGGCGCCGCCGCCTCGACCGCCTTCAACGAATCCGTCACCTTGCAGTTTGACGGAGCGATCGACGCCGCCGCCATGATGCGGGCGGTTGCAGCCCTTGCGCAACGACATGTCGTGTTGCGCGGGCGGATCGACCCTAGCGGCCCAAGCCTCAATCTTTGCGCCACCCCGGCGCCGCTGGAAAGCAGCGCAAGCGCCATTGAAGACGTGATCGCGTGTCACACCAGGAGCGTGTTTGACCTGCAAAAAGGCCCATTGTGGCGCGCAACCTTGTGCGGACCCGCTTCGGCGCCGGCGCTGGTGGTCACCGCCCACCATGTGATCTGCGATGGTTGGTCGATGAACATTCTGCTGACCGACCTCGCCGCCTTATATGGCGCCGAAATAGGCGCACCCTCAGCGCTTGACGCGCTGGGCGACTACATCGCTTTTGCCGCGAGCCGGAAAACGAACGCTGAAGACATGGCGTTCTGGACTGCACTTTATGCAGAGCCGCCGCCGCAGCTGACCTTGCCGCCGGCGCCGCAAATATCCACGCCCTTTGCCGGCGCAACCGCCACGGCGCATTTGCCGGCGGATTTGGTCACGCGGCTGCGCAAAACCGGCGCCCGCCATGGCTGCACGCTGTTTGCCACCCTGTTTGCCAGCCTGCAAATTCTGCTCGCGCACTTAAGCGGGGAAACCGACATTCCCATCGGGTGCCCGATCGCAGGCCAGGCCGAAGACGGACACAACTCTGTGGTTGGCCACGGCGTGCAGTTCCTGCCGCTGCGTGCCCCGATCAGCGCCGCGGACACGGCGGCCGACCGCCTTCGGGTTGTGCGCACGCATCTGGACGCGGCCCTGGCACACAGTTCTTGCACCTATGGCGCCCTGGTGCGTCATTTGAATCCGCCGCGCAGCCCCGATCAGCCGCCCTTCATCAGCGTGCTGTTCAATCTGGAGCGATTGAGCGACAACTTGGCGTTTGGCGCAGCCAGCGCGGCCATTGCGCCCAATCCCAAGGCCGGCGCACATTTTGACCTGTTCTTCAACATGATCGAGTCGCGCGCCGGCGTGCGCTTGGACGTCGATTACCGCGCCGATCGCTATGACCGTGACACCGTCATCCGTTGGATCGGCAATCTGCAGCAGGTGATTGAAGCCGTCGCCGAAGACAGCGCTGAACCGGTGTTGACGTTCGATATCCTCACGAAGGACGAGCGCGCTTGGCTGGCTGCACGCCAGCCGGCGCAACAGGGCTTGCCGCATGACGCCACAATCACATCCGCCTTTGACGCGATTGTTCGCCAAACCCCTGATGCGCCGGCGCTGATCAGCCGCGCGGGCGCGCTGAGCTATCGCGGGCTGAACAGCCGCGCCGATGATCTGGCGGCAGCACTGGCCGCACATGGGATCGGCCATGGCGATCGCGTGGCCATGCATCTGCCGCGCGGGGTCGACGCCATTGCCGCAATGCTGGCCATTCTGAAATGCGGGGCAGTCTATGCGCCGCTTGATCCGGGATTGCCGCCCGAGGTGATGGCCAGGGTCATCGCCGCAATGAAACCGAAACTGGCGCTGGCGGCGACTGCAGCGCCCGGAACACAGACGCTCGCCCATCTTGCAGGCGTGGCCGCGTTTCGCCCTGTGACCAGCAAGGCCGCACCCGCCTATGTAATGCACACCTCGGGTTCAACCGGCGCACCGAAAGGCGTTGTTGTTCCCCATAGCGGGGTTGTGCGTCTGGTGCGCGATCAAACCTTCATGCCCTTTGGCGCGGGCGAAATCATGCTGCACGCAGCGCCGCTAGCGTTTGATGCCAGCACCTTGGAGATTTGGGGCGCGCTGCTCACCGGCGGGGCGCTCGTGATTGCCGATCAAGTCGAAAGCGATCTGGATTCTTTGCAGGCGCTGATTGCCCGCCACGGCGTCACCACTGCGTGGCTTACAGCGGGTCTCTTCCACGCAGTCGCCAATGATCGTCCGGCCGCGCTGTCCGGGCTGAAAGTGCTCGCCACAGGCGGCGATGTTGTGAGCCCCGCAGCCGTACGGCGCGTGCAAGCCGCCGTGCCCGGCCTGCAGATCGTCAATGGCTATGGCCCGACTGAAAACACCACATTCACAGCTTGCTATGCGTTCGCCGCGGGCGACGCCCATGACCCCGCCCCGATTGGCGCCCCGATCGCGCACGGCCGGGCTTATGTGTGCACCCCAGATCTGGCGCTTGCGCCGCGCGGCGCAGTGGGCGAATTGGTCGTGGCGGGGGAGGGCGTGGCGTTGGGCTATCTGGATGGAGATGCACAACAGCGCTTCCTTGCCGCGCCGAAACTCGGCGAAGCGCACGTCTACCGCACCGGCGATTTTGCCCGCTGGACTTATGATGGCCGCCTCGCCTTTCTCGGGCGACGCGACAGTCTGGTCAAAGTCAACGGCCATCGCGTCGATCTGGCCGGCATCGAGGCGGCGCTGCGCACCGTTACCGGTGTGGCTGATGTTGGCGCGTTCGTTCGCACGATTGACGGCGCCAAAACCATTGCGGTTGCGGTTGCCCTGAGCGCCGACGCAAAACCTGCGCTGAGCGAGGACAACATCAAGGCTGCCGCGCAGAGCCTGCTGCCAGCCTCGCATCAGCCAAAAAACGTCCACATCCTCAGCCCGCTGCCACGCACTTCGAATGGCAAGATCGATCGCCATGCGCTGGCACAGCCGCCCGCGGCGGCGATAGCCGCGCCGCCTGTGCGCCCGCCGCCGGTCCCGGTCCTGGCGCCAGCCGCCGCCAACGCACCTGTGGTCGAGAAGCTGGCTGCGATCTGGGCGGACGTCCTGCATCGCGAGAGCGTCGCCGTGGACAAGGGCATTTTCGATCTCGGCGCGGATTCCTTGCACATCTTCCGGATCGCCGCACGAATGAGCGACGCGGGCTTTGCCGTGACTTCACGCCGCCTGCTGTCCAATCCAAGTATCCTGATGCTTGCGGCCGAGCAAGACGGCGCAGCCGCGCCAGTTCAATCCAACGCGGCGGTTCTTCCCCTGGCCAGCTTCCGACGCGAACGGCGAAACACCTGATGGCCCGCTCTGATCTCCCCGAATCGCCGCAGCGCTTGGCCGAGCCTGGTCTGGAAACGGCACGGTTTCCAGCCAGTCGCTGGCAGCGCTTTTACTGGCCGCAAACGCGGGACGCGCGCGCAAGCGTTGCCTTGAATGTGGCCATGCGCTGGCGCGTCCTGGGCGACCTCTCCGACGCATCTCTCGAGGCCGCCCTGCAGCGCGCCATTGCGCGCCATGAAATCCTGCGCACCCGTTTCAGCGCCGACCAAAACGACCTGCAGCAGATCGTGACCGAGCACGGGCATGTGCGGCTGGCGCGCATCGATTTGCAGCGTCTCAGCGCGCAAACCCGAGAAGCCGAGGCCGAAATGATCGCCGCCAAAGCTGCGCGCGAACCGTTCGATCCCACCGCAGCCACTCTAATGCGCGCGCTGTTGCTGCGTCTGGCGCCGCAGGAAGCCATTCTGTGCCTGACATTCAGCCGCCTCATCATAGACGGTTGGTCCATCAATCTGCTGCTCGACGAATTGGCGCGCGACGCGACCGGAGAAAACACCCAACGCCCCGGCGCCGTTGAACTTCAGTTTGGCGACTATACACTCTGGCAGGAGCAGGCCCTCACCGGCCCCGCCGCACAAACCGAAGCACTCGCCTGGGTGCAGCGGCTCAACAAAGCTCCCGGCGCTTTCAGCCTGGCGCCTGACCACGCGGTAGAACGCCAAGACGTCGACTCGATACACTCCATGGTCCTGGATAGCGCCACCGGCTTTCAGGATTTCGCTCACGCAATGGGGGTGACAAGCTTTCAGCTTGGCGCAGCGCTGCTGGCAATTACGCTCAGCCGGATTACCGGCGAAACAACCCTGTCCTTTAGCACCGAAGTCGCCGGCCGCGAAGAACCGATGGCCGAGCACATCGTGGGGCCACTGATCAATCTGTTGCCGCTCACGTTTCAGGTTCCGCCTGCGGCCACGGCCGGCGATGTTATTGCAGCAATTGCAACCGAAATGCGCGCGTGCTTGGCGGGGGAGAGCATTCCTTTCGCCAATCTCGACATGTCCGCCGCCGGCCGCGCCCGCTTGCCGCGGCTGCATTTCGTTCTGCAGAAAAGCTATATCAGCGCCGACGACAGCGTCGATCCAAACTATGGGCGGTTTCGCCTGCAATCCGTGCCGTCTTTGTCCACGGGCGCCCTTTGGGATCTGAACTTTTTCATGGTTCAACGCGAAGGCGCTTGGCGCGTCTCGCTGGAGCGCGACGCAAGCCGCTTCACGGCCGCAACCGCTGACGGGCTTTTGGCTTACTGGAGCTCCATCATCACAGCTGTTCTGAGCACGCCGGATATCGCGGTCGCCGCGTTGCCTTTGCCGAATGCGCTGTTGACGCGGCCAGCGCTTCTTTGCCCACCGCCAGCGTCGGCCAAAGCCGTTGGCCTGACCGGCCCGGCCCAAGCAGCAGCGCACAAGCCGGCCATCATGGCCCTCAATATCGCATCAATCTATTTCCCTTTGGCCACGGCCCTGGGCGAGGACGTCGCGTTCCACGATGTGCCGATTGAGACGCCGGAAACGCCGGCTCCGCAAAGGTATTTCGGCGATATCGTGCGCGATTGCGTTGCCCAGGTCCGGGCAACGCGCCCGCACGGGCCATATGTCTTGTTTGGTTTTTGCGTCGCCGGCGCGCTGGCGCTGGAAACGGCACGGTCCTTGCGCACTGCGGGTGAAGACGTTCCGCTGGTGGTGTTGTGTGACACATGGCGGCCGGGGTTGCGCGAAGACCTGCCGCGATGGGATAAATCCCTGCGCTTGATGCGGATTCGCCAGGCCATCTGGGCCAAGCATTGCGCCCAGCTGCGCAGCGGCGAATTGGACTGGGGCTATGTGCTGCGGTCTTGGCCCATGGCGCGCCGCTTGGCCTTAGCCGACATCGCCGAGTGGCTGGGTCTCATCAAAGAGGGCCCCGGCGTGTTGCAGATTGACGCCGAGAACCGCGTGTTGGCCGATTATCTGCATGACAGCCAAACCCGATTTCGGCCCAAGCCCTATGACGGCCATGTGCTGATCTTCCGCAGCGAGGAAGTGCTGAAAGGCCGCTTGTTTCCGCGCGATTTCGGGTGGAGCGATGTGTTGACCGGCGCTTATGATGTGATTGATTGCCCGGGCCGGCATAATGAAATGTTTCGCCCCGCGGGCGTTGCCATTCTCAGCGCTGCAATCCGCGCCAAACTCACGGCACAAGGCGCTATTGCGCCGCCAGAAGGTGCGCAAGCGACGCCAAGCGGCTGACATTCAGCCGCACCGACGCCGCGCCCGCATCGATGGCAAGTGTGGCGCAGAACCCGTCCGGAACCGGACAGTCCAGCAGTTGCAAGCGCTCGACCAGATCGAGCTGCATGGCGCATTTTGTCAATCGGGCCATGCTGGCGGCCGCAATCGGCGCTTCAAACCCGTCAAGCGGCGAATGCAAGCCTGCGCCAATCGCTTTCACCACGGCTTCTTTGCGCGTCCACAAGCGGGTGAAGGCTTCGTCGCGTGCAGCGCCCGCAAGCGCCATCAGTGCGGCGGTTTCAGCCGGCGCGAAAAACCGCTGCGCCACGCCTTCAGGCATAGGCGCCAGCGCTTCAATATCGACCCCAAGCATCACCGGCGGCCCGACCGCGAACACAGCCGTGTCACCGCTATGGCTGAGATTGAAACCGATCTTGTCGGCCGGATCCAAGACCGGCTTGCCATGCGCGGTCTGCTGCAAGCGAACCGCCGCCGCCGGGAGATTGAGCCGTGCGCCCAAGAGCGACCGGATGGCGGCCCGCGCCAACACAAAGCGCCGCCGATGTGTGGCTTCAACAAAGCGATCCGCACGCGCACGTTCGGCGCCATCCAATACGCCGCGCGCAGCAGCCTGCGCCGCTGCCTCCGAAAGGTCGATGATCCAGACATCGACAAGCATCTGCTCGACACACTCCGTTCACGCCGCCCAAATCGGCCAAGCCTGCTCCAACGCCAAGACGCCGGGATCGGCGTTGGTATAAACGATGCCGAGCAGGCCTGCACGCGCCTGCGTCAATTGCCGCGCGGCATGCAGCGCCGCGCGCACCGATCCGGTTTGCGCTGACACCACCAAAACCACGCCGTCGAACTGGTGGGCAAAGCTCAACCCGTCCGGCGCCTCGCAAATCGGCGGGGCGCTCACGATGGTCAGAGACGAGATATCACTGGCGACGCTCCAAAACGGTTTGCGCGGGTCTGGTTGAAACTGCCGAGCGCCGGCGAGCGCTGCAGCCCGCGGGTGAAGCAGGAAGGCGCGCGATTGGCCGATCTGGCGCAAGAGGAGGGTCGGGCCAATATCGGCAAGCGAGGCGGCATGAACAAAGGATTGGCCGCGCAAACACCCATCCCGCGCCGGCCCCAGAACTAGGCCTTCATCTGGACCGTCACGCTCAAACCACAGCGCCTGCGCGCTGACGCCATCAAGCGCGATATCAACCAACAAGGCGGCCTGATTGGCGTCGATGCAGGTGCGCAAAAGATCGCGCGCCAGTGCGGCGGCGCCTTGATCGGCTTGCGCCTCAAACACGCCCAAACGGCGCCCACGGCCGGGCGGGCCAAGCCGCGCCAGGGCAGCCAGGATGGGGCGAAGATCAATGCCGGTTTCGCTCATGCCGCAGTGCGCGCTTTGGTGCGCATGGGCGTGACATTGCCGACCCCGATCACCGGCGCGCCAAGAGTGGCGGCGGCGGACCGCGCGGTTGGAAAGCGATCGCGCGACAAGCCGCGCAGCAAGGCCGCGAGCGCGCCGAGGGCAACGCCGACCAGCAATCCCGCGGCCATCAGCTCCAAACGCAAACTTGATCCGCGCGACGGCGCGGCGGCGCGTTCGATGACGCGGATATTGTCACTCGCCACCAGAGCAAGCGCGGTCAGCGCGCGCGATTCTTCTGCACGAAGGCCGAAGGCGCGGGCATTTTCTTCCAAGATGCCGGCGTGGCGGGTGAGCGCGCGCACCTGCGGCTCCAACGCCTGCAGCTTCAACGCGCGCGCTTGGGCGTCCTCGCGGGCCTTGGTCAGCGCGGCGCCGCGCGCCTGGGCAGCGCTGGCTTGGGCTTCCAGGGAAAACATCTGGCCTTCCAATTCCTGTCGCACGGGATTGGGGCCGCGCCGCGTCAGGCTCGGACGGGCGCCGCCTTTGAGAAACGCCTCCAGTTCCGCAATGCGGCGTTCGACCTCGATCAGCGGGCCGACCCCCGGCTGATACTTCGCGGCCAATTGCGCGCGCTCCAATTGCAGTTGCACCAGAACGCGCTCAGCGTCGCTTTCGGTGAAAATGTCGATCTGCTCGGTCTGCTGGACAATGCGCGTCCGCAGCGCTGCAACTTGCCCGTCCAGCGCGCGCCGCTCCGCAGCGGCGATGACGAGGTCGGATTCCAATCGCGCCTGAAGATCTGATACGCCGCGCCTTTCGGCGTCGAAATCACCGATGCCATTATCGGCCAGCAATTTGGCCAGCGCCGCGCTGGTGTCGCTTAAGCGCGACTGCAATGCCTCGCCTTCTTTGTCGAAGGCAGTGGTCACCGGATCGAGCAAGATCGTCTGGCGAAATTTTAGGTAGGCGTCGACATAGGCGTTCAGCGCTTTCGCGGCGGTAGCCGGATTTTCGTGTTTGAAGCTCAAGGCGATGATCGGCGTCTGCGGGGCGCTTTCGGTTTTGAGACGGCGCTGGAAAGCGCGCACCGCGTCTTGCATCTGACGCTCTTTGTCGCCGGCAACCGCCAAATCGGGAAACAGGCTGGCCGGGCCAAGCTCTGTCATCACCGCACGCGCCACCTCAGGGCTGGAGATCAACTTCAGCTCAGATTGCATCACCTCTTCCAATTTGGGCGTGGCCCCAGCGCCCGCCGCACCAACCTTGGGTTGGTAAACATATTCCTGCCCAAGTCTGACCAGAACCCGCGTCTCGGCCTTGTACTCAGTCTTTTGCAGAAACCCCGCAATCGCGCCGAGTGCGACGAACGCCGCACAGATCAAACCGGCCAGGGCCCGCTCGCGCCACACCAGCGCCAGCAATTCAACAACGCCGAGGCGCGGCGCACTGGCCCAGGCGCCGCTCAATGGTGATCCATTTTGATCGGCCGACATCCATCGGCTCCTTTTCCACGCGTTCACCGTTCTGGATCGACCCGATTCCGTAAACGAGATCTTTCCACCCCCCTGCCCGCTCGGCCTTGGGGGGCTGGCGCCGAACTTGCTCGCCTGATTGGCGAAAGCTCGCTCCGCCAGAAAGGCCCGTTCCTATGTCCCAGAAAGCCATCGCCGCCTTCGCTCTGATGATCGTTGCCGGATTCGCCGGCTGTGCGGCCACGGCCCGCGCCGATGTGTCGCACCCGACCTGGTCCGCGGCGGACGCTGAAACCCGGATCTATCCGGGCGACGAGCTGGATGTGCAGGTGTGGACGGCGCCGGAACTGTCGCGCACGGTCAAGGTCGGCCCCGACGGCCGCGTGGCCCTGCCGCTCGCAGCGCCGGTGATGGCGGCGGATCGCACGCCACAAGAAGTTGAACGGGCGGTGACGGCCGCGCTGATGGCGTCCCTGCGCGACCCGCGAGTGAGCGTCACCGCGAAATTTGCCGCCCGCCAGGTGTTTGTTGGCGGTGAAGTGGCCCGCCCTGGCGTCTATGAGCTGCCAGCTGGCGCCGACGCCATGCAGGCCGTTCTGTTGGCCGGCGGCTTTACGCAAGCGGCCCGCCGCGACCAAGTGCTGCTGCTCCGCCGCGGTGAAGGCGGCCAACAGCTGACCATGACAATGGACCTGCGCACCGACGCGATCCGCACCGGCCGCGCCGACGCCCCTTCCATGCAGCGCATGGATGTGATCATGGCGCCGAAGCGCCCGATCGCCCAGATTGGCGCCTTCATGCAGACCTATGTGCGCGACGCCTTGCCGATCCAGTTCAGCGCCGCTTCCGACTTGGCCAGCTTTGGCCACTAATTACTGGCGTCGGCCCATCCACTCGCGCGCCGCTTTCAACGCGGCCGCGACTTGGGCTTCGGTCATCTGGTCGGCCAGTTCCTTGCGCTGTTCGCGCGCCGCCGGCAGGCCACGCAGGGCCGCCAGATTGAACCACATATGCGCCTGGACCAAATCCACCGGCGCACCTTGGCCGGTCGAATAGATCAGGCCTAAGCGATAAAGAGCGTCCGCTGCACCTTGAGTGGCGGCGGCGGCGCGAAAGTTGGCCACATCGGCATCAGTGAACGCCATCGGGTTTCTCCCTTGGATCTAAGCCGAGCGGCGAGCTTTGCTCTGTCCGCCCGGACCCCACGGGGCGACTTCTGCCGCCCACGCCAAGAGATTTGCCGTGGTTTATTTGAAGCAATGTTAACGGCGATCAGTCTTACGAAGAAAATCGCATTTTTACCAAATAAACTTCTGATCAAGACTTCTTGTCAGTAAGTGAAGCGGCGGTTTGTCCAAACAAAACCTTGCGCGCCTCTTCCGCTTCCTTGGAGGTCATGGAGGGGGCGTTTTTGCGCAGCTCCGCGCCGGCCGCAAAGCCCTTCTGAACAGCCGGGCGTTCGCGCACGCGCTCATACCAGGCCTTGAGATTTGGGAAGGCGTCCAGATCCTGACCGATCATTGCGTGGCCCACGATCCACGGCCAGCTTGCCATGTCGGCGATCGAATACGGCCCGGCGATAAAGTCGCGATCCGCCAGGCGCTTGTTCAGCACGCCATAGAGCCGATTGGCTTCATTGGTGTAGCGCGTCACGCCATAGGCCAAGAGCGCCTCATCCTCCACCATCGCTTTGGCGTAGTTGCGAAAATGATTGGCCTGGCCCGACATCGGCCCGAGGCCCGCCATCTGCCAATAGACCCATTGTTCAACCTCCACCCGCTCGCGCTCATTGGCGCCGCCGAACTGGCCGGTCTTGCGGGCGAGATATTGCAGGATCGCGCCACTCTCAAACACGCTGATGGGCGCCCCGCCGGGGCCGTCCGCATCGACAATCGCCGGCATCCGGTTGTTCGGGCTGATGGCGAGGAACTCCGCCTGGAACTGCGCGCCAGCCCCGATATTCACCGGCATGATCGTATAGGGCAGTCCCATTTCTTCGAGCGCGATGGAAATCTTCCAGCCATTGGGCGTTGGCCAATAATGCAACTCGATCGGTGCTGACATGGGGTCTCTCCTGGGGCCAAGCGGCCTCTTCAAAGCTGGGGCGTCGTTAAGGCGGCGTCAACCGACGCGACCCAGACTTCCCGTCAGTTTTGGAAACTCTGCATTTAAGGGTTGATGATGCTGGTTTTTCTGTGGTTCGCCGCGGTGTTAACCGCTTTCTATCCGGTTGCCGCCAGCGTGGCGGCGACGCCCAAGGCGCCTGTGACAAAAGTTCTGTGACGGCGATTTCACTCGCCTGAGCCGCGAAACCATGGCGTTTGCCCGCCATGGATGACGCAAAACGCACCCTGATCGATCCCCGCCTGGTCCAGGTGGAGCCGGAAAAGCAGATGCGTGTGCGTGTCGGGGCGCAGATTGTCGCGCCGCTGGCGCCGCAGCGTATGCTGCCGAGCGCCACGGCGACCTATGCGGTCAGCCTGTCCGGCGGATTTGGCGGCTGGCGCAAGCCCGACTGAGGTTTAGCTAACCCCAAGCTTGGCTTTCAGAATCTCATTGACGATCGCGGGATTGGCTTTGCCGCCTGTGGCTTTCATCGCCTGGCCGACCCACCAGCCAAACGCCTTGGGCTTGTCCTTCACTTCGGCGACCTTGTCAGGGTTCGCCGCGATCAGATCATCGATCGCTTTTTCAATCGCGCCGGTGTCGGTGACTTGGCGCAGGCCCTCGCGGTCGACGATCACCCCCGGCGCCTCGCTGCTGTCGAGCATCTTGGCGAACACGTCCTTGGCGATCTTGCCATTGATCGTGCCGTCGCCGATCAGGTCGATCAACGCACCCAGGCTCGCGGCGCTCACCGGGCTATCCTTCAGCTCCAGGCCAGCTTTGTTCAGCGCGCCAAACAGTTCCTGCGTCACCCAATTGGCGGCGAGCTTCGGATCACGGCCCTTGGCGACAGTTTCAAAAAACGCCGCACTGTCGCCGTCGCCGCTGAGCACGCCGGCGTCGTAAGCGTTCAAACCATAGGCGGCCATGAAACGCTTCTTCTTGGCGTCCGGCAGTTCCGGCAGCGTCGCGCGGATGTTTTCGATCCAGGCCGGATCAAGCTCCAGCGGCAACAGATCGGGATCGGGGAAATAGCGATAATCCGGCGCATCTTCCTTGGAGCGCAGCGCGCGGGTCTCGCCGGTCGTGGCGTTGAACAGTCGCGTCTCCTGCTTGATGACGCCGCCATCTTCGAGGATCGCGATCTGGCGACGGGCCTCATAATCCACCGCCTGGGCGATGAACTTCATCGAATTGACGTTCTTGATTTCACAGCGCGTGCCAAATTCCGCGCCCGGCTTGCGCACCGAGACATTTACATCCGCGCGCAGCGAACCTTCATCCATATTCCCGTCACACGTTCCAAGCGCGCGCATGATGGCGCGCAGCTTGGTGACATAGGCCGCAGCCTCTTTCGCCGAGCGGATGTCGGGCCGCGACACGATTTCCATCAGCGCCACGCCCGAGCGGTTGAGATCGACATAGGTTTCGCGCGGCGACAAATCATGGATCGACTTGCCGGCGTCCTGCTCCAGATGGATGCGCTCGATCCGGCAGACAAAGCTTTCGCCGTCGCCCAGATCGACCTCGATCTCGCCCTCGCCAACGATCGGGTCTTTGTACTGGCTGATCTGATAGCCCTGCGGCAGATCGGGATAGAAGTAATTCTTCCGGTCAAACCGCGACCAGGTGTGGATCTGCGCATTGAGCCCGAGCCCCGTGCGCACCGCCTGCTCGACACAAAACTGATTGATCACCGGCAACATGCCCGGCATCGCGGCATCCACCAGCGACACATGCGCATTCGGCTCCCCGCCATAAGCCGCTGAAGCGCCCGAGAACAATTTCGACTGCGACAACACCTGGGCATGGACCTCCAGCCCAATCACGATCTCCCACGGGCCGGTGGCGCCGTCGATGAGCTGGTCTTTGCGGGCAGTGCGGATGTCGAGTGCGGTCATGGGGCGCCATGGGATTGTGAAGCGGCTGTGTTAGCGGCTTTGGCGCAGGGTGCAAGCGGGGTGGCCGCCGAGCCGCCAGCGTTTCGGCCTTGGTCGCAGAGGCCATGGCGGACAGCCGCGGGCTGCGCGCCTTGCGCGACAGCCTGGGGTCCGCGGTAGCCGAAGGCGGCGCTTGGCCGGCAACTCAGGTGATGGCGCGGCTGAAAGCGCGGTTCCCCGGCCCGCGAGCCGATGGACGGTTGAATTCCCGCCACAAGCCGAGCAGGACATGCTGGCGATTGGCGATCATTTGGGGTCTGTTCCCCGTGAAGTCGCAGCTGTCACGCCGCGACAGCCGATCATTCCCCGCCCCGCAAACAGCCGATCATCGAGCACCCCGCCGACGAGCACATCATCGCCGTCCCCTTCGCCGCATCGCGGGCCAGCGCACGCCTCGACTTTATGCAGTTCGCTCAGGCGACGAGCGTCGCGATGCGGGCCAGCATCTCATCGACAAGGACGTCCGGCGCCTGCTCGACAAAGCGGCCGTTACGTGCGGCAATATCGATTGTGCGTAATTGATTGCACAAAATGACGCCCGTCGTTTTCATGTCCGCAAGTGGCACAACAAAACCGCGATGCCGTGCGAAGGCGCCGCCGTTTGTGATTGGCGCGACAAGCTGTACGCCAAGGGCATTGAACGCGGCCGGTGAGACAATAATGATGGATCGGTGGCCACGCTGTTCGCGCCCTGCTGCCGGGTCGAGATCCACGAAATAAATCGCGCCGCGGTCCACTAAAGAAGCTCAGCGCCGACCGGGTCGCCGCCGATCCACGCGGCGTCTTCGGGGCTCAGCGGCGCATCACGATCACATTGGGCCAGCAAATCTTCGAGACGGTATTTCCGGCGCTCGGCGACATGCGGCGCTACGATCAGCTTACCGTCTGCGACGGTCACATTCATGCGCTCGCCCTCTTCAAGGCCAAGGGATTTGGCATGAACGCGCGGGATGGTCAGGACCAGCGAGCCTCCGGCGCGGCGCAATGTGACATACGCCATCGCATACTCTCCATGCTACAAAAGTAGCACAAAAGGCGATCAAGCGCAATGACTTTTCAAGGGTAGTGTCGGCGCCACCCGATATGTCCTGTGTGGTCGAAATTCGGGGCGGCCGGCGAAGCTGCGGCGTCGCCCTTTATCCAGTCACGCCGGGCAGGCTGACGAAGGGATAGAGATGGTTCGGCTGCGGGCTGGCCGCCATGACCACTCTGTAGCAAAGGCTTGCGAATGACGTGGAAACAGCCCTGAATGTGTCGATGTCACGCAATCGAGCCGCGCGCTCAAAATGCTCAACTGCACAGCAAGCCAAAGGAGCCCGCCATGAGCCAAGCCGTTATCGATTTCTGCGAAGGCCTTAAATCCACGCTGTTGACGTTGGAGGATCGACTGGACAAGGCCAAAGCAAACCTAGCACAAGGCGCCGCGCAGGTGAGCGACGATGCGAAGAAGCATGTTGATGAGGCCATTGCGCAATTGGCCGACTTCAAAGTGCACGCAGCCAACTTGGCGCAAGCCATCCGCGCCGATCTTCCCCTCCAGACCGCTGGCATCAAGGAAACCCTGACCGGGTTCGGTCAAGAAGCGCAGGTCGCCATGCGCCATGCCGTGGTTTTTCTCGCAGAGCACGCAGCCATAGGCGCCGAGGGAGCCGGTGAGGCGCTCAAGACCAGCGCGAAATCGGCGCAAAAAGTCGCTGACGCTTTACGCCGCGACACAGCCGTGACGACGGTTGATCCTGAAGCGCCCCCCCCCTCCACATGAGCAGGTCGCCCCCGAACGGGCAAAATCAAGCCGAAGTCGCTTATGATCATCGCCTTGAGCCTTTCGTGCGCGTGCATCATGCGATCGCAGGCAGGACACGGCTTCGGCTTGATCCGCTCCGTGGTCGCCCCGATTTGCTTAGCGCGCTCGCACGCCGTGTCGCTGCGCGCGAAGGCGTCATCGACGTGCGCGAGAGCCCGTGGTCCGGCTCGCTCCTGATTGAACACGACGCCAAACTCTCGGCCGAAGTCATCGCGGCCATGGCACGGCGGGTCTGGCGCTCTGGTCTCTCAGCGCCCGTGCGACCGGCAACCGCGGATGCGGTTCAGCGATTTTGGCACGCGATGCCCGCCAAAGCCGTTGCGGCGGCATTCGCAAGCCCCGACGGCCTGACGGAAACAGCCGCGCGCGAGCGCCTCTATCGCATCGGCGAAAACCGGCTCGTCGAACCAGCCCCAGCATCTCCCCTCGCGACGCTTGTTAAACAATTCAAATCGCTCCCTGTCGCTTTGCTTGGCGGTTCGGCGTTGCTTTCCTTGGCAACAGGCGGGGCAGTTGACGCTGTCGTCACTCTGGGCGTCATCGCGTTGAACGCAGGGATCGGCGCTGCAACTGAAAGCCGGACCGCAAACCTGATCCGTAGGCTCGCGCGCCAAACCGATCCTGATGCGACGGTCCTACGCGATGGTGTTGAGGTGCGCGTTGCGACCTCACGCGTGGCGCCCGGCGATTGGATCGTCCTAAGGACGGGCGCCGCAGTCCCCGCCGATGCGCGGCTTTTGCGCTCCGACGCCCTGCGCATCGACGAGTCGTCGTTAACCGGGGAGAGCTTTCCGGTCGAGAAACTCGCAGACGCAACGCTCAACGCGGAAACGCCCCTAACCGGACGGCGCACTATGGTGCACCGCGGCGGCGTGGTGACGAACGGTGCAGGGATTGCGGTCGTCACCGCCACCGGCGCAGCAACAGAGATCGGCCGGATCCGCAAGCTACTCGAAACCGCTCAGCCGCCGCAACCTCCCATGGAACTGGCGCTCGACCGCCTGGGCGTTCGTTTGTCCGTCGCGTGCCTGGGGGCTTCGGCGCTGCTGGCGCTCATGCTTCGCGCGCGCGGGGCGCCTTGGGCAGCAATCGCCAAAAGTTCAGTCGCTTTGGCGGTTTCCGCAATCCCCGAGGGCCTCCCGGCGCTAGCGGCTTCAAACAAAGCAAGCGCAGCGCGCGCCATGTCGCGCGAGGGCGCCTACGTCCGCAACGTGAATGTCCTCGAAGCGGCAGCCAATATCGATGTGCTTTGCCTCGACAAGACCGGCACCCTCACGCAGAATCAGATGCAAGCGGCGGTGATTGCAACGCCATCTAGGCGCTTTAATCTGCGCGACAGCGAACCTGCGCCAGCGGGCACGCGTTTGGTCGCACAGATCGCCGCGCTCTGTAACGATGCGACACCTTCTGACGCCGAGGCTGCCTCGGCGGGGTCGGGGACGGAACTCGCCTTGATCCATCTCGCCAAGAATGCCGGGCTCGACGTGTCTGAGCTGCGGCGCAAGCATCCGCGCAAGCGAGCGCTCCTGCGCACCGAACAGCGACTCTATATGGCCACGGAACATGCCGCGGGCGATACGGCTCTTGTTGCGGTGAAAGGCGCACCGCATCAAGTGCTAGATCTTTGCGTGGCCGCACATGCCAGCGCCGGTGCGCGGCCTCTGAAGGATGAGGATCGCGCCGCAATCCTTGCGCAGAATGAAAACCTGGCGCGTGAGGGCTTGCGGGTGCTGGGCGTTGCGCGCGGCGTCGGCCTCACCTTGGAAAGCGGCGAGCCGTATCAGTTGGAATGGCTGGGGCTGGTTGGTCTGCGCGATCCGCTCCGGCCGGGCGCGGCTGAAACCATCCAGGCGCTGCAACGCGCAGGCCTTCGTACTATCATTCTGACAGGCGATCAGGCCGGCACCGCAAGGCGTCTGGCAGAGGATTTGGGCTTTTCAAGTGATGGTTCACTCGATGTCATCGACGCCTCCGCCTTGCGCGGCATGGCGCCGGACGCGCTTATGCGCGCGGCGCGGAGCACAGAGGTATTCGCCCGCGTTAGTCCATCTGATAAATTGGCGATCATCCGCACCCTCCAGGCGGATGGACACGTGGTCGCCATGACTGGCGACGGTGTCAATGACGGTCCGGCCTTACGCGCTGCGGATATCGGCATCGCCATGGGCAAGTCTGGCGCCGATGTCGCGCGCGACGTGGCCGATATTGTCATTGGCGATGACCATTTGCAGACCTTGGCGACAGCCTTGGCTAGAGGCCGCACAGCCGATGAGAATCTCCGGCGCGCCGTCAGTTTCCTGCTTGCGACGAATGCGAGCGAGGTTGCGCTGCTTCTTGCGGAGGGGCTCAACGGACCCGACGCCTTAGAGACGCCGGCGCAATTACTCTGGCTGAACCTGATGACCGACATTTTCCCCGCTCTCGGCCTCGCGTTGGCGAAGCCCTCCGCAGACGTCATGCTGCGCGCACCGAGAAAGCGCTCAGACCATGCTTTCGGTAAGCGTGATTTGACGGCTATCGGCTCTGACGCGTTGGCAATCGCTGCGCCTGCGATCTTCATGCATTTCATAGCTTCCGCGCGCTTCGGCCAGGGACCGCGCGCGCGGGGCCTCACCTTTCTCGCGCTCGCCAGCCGCCAATTGGCGCACGCGCTTAAGCTTCGTCCCAATCGCAAAGGAGCGCTTCACGACCGTTCCATCGAGTTTGGCGTTGGCGGCTCCTATCTCTTGTTGGCCGCGCCATTTGTTATACCGCGCTTGGGTCAGGCGCTGCGCATCTCGCCGCCAAGCCTACTTGAGACTGGCATTATCATTGGCGCGAGCTTGGCGCCTGTCGCCCTGCGCCGCCTTACACTCCAACAGCCCGATGCGTCTTATCCAGTCTAAGCCACCGTGTCCGCAGGCGCTGCAGGAGCTTCAGGCGATTGCTCTGCAGCAAGTTCGGAGCGAACTTCAGCAATCAAATCGTCGATGTCTTCGGCAAACTCTGAGGCGGCGGCGCGCGCCCGCGCATAATATCCTATCCCCCGCCGCAATCCTTCACGGATAATGGGACGCGTCGTACGCAAGAGTGCAGGCGCAGCCACGACTGCGCCCACCGTGAGCACACCCAGGCCGACCAATACCACCGTTCCAAGCATCCGCTCGCCAAACGCCATAAATCTCTGCAGCTTTCCCGCTAAGTAAAATAATGCAACACACGCGCTCTATTGTTCCATGCCCCAATTCAACGCCGCCACTCGTGCGCCGCCTCAGAGAATTGAGATGCAAATCTGTATCCGATGACGATGGGTTGTCTGTCAACAGCGCCCGACGATTGGGCTGTATGCTGTTCAAAAAGGGGCAGTCCGCTATTCACACCGAACAGCGAGCCGCGCTCACGCTTGGAAACTACCTTTTTAAAACTGCGAGAATTTCAGAGCGCAAGCGATTTGTGATGTCAGAGCTTGGGATCGCCCGGCGCCGGAGCGAGCCTTACGAGGCGGATGATATAGCAGTGTCGCCCGGCCGCGAGGCGCTGCTGCTGCAGTTCGGGGAATTCGGTCGACATGTTGAACTCGTTCGTGGCCGGACCTTCCGGTTATGGAAGTCGAAACTCCGCGCAGAGCGAAATCGAAACCTCACTTGCAGCCGCATATGAGATGGTTTGAGCTTCGGCATCCGTGAACTGAACGATGGTGCAGGCTCCGCCGACGACCGAGGCCCTGTGCTCGAGAAAAGCGGTGCGAGTGTCCTCAATTGATGCGGGAGCGTGGCCGGTGAAGGTGTAAGCGCATTGCGCGCTTGCTGCTATCTGCTGCATTGTCATCAGACCGGCGTTGTCCAGCCGAAGTGCGTGCGCTTCGCCCGGATCAGGTATGGAGAGATAGCCCACGACGATGGCTGCAGCCACCACGACCGCGCCAAGACCAGCGATCCAGGCGCCGACGTCAAGGTTAACCTTCACCTTCACCTTCACCTTCGCCTGCCCGCTCCGCGTCGCGAATAAAGAAAGCGAAGATGCCGCCGGCTATGGCTGCGACCACGAGCATCTTGAGCCCCAGGCGAGTTGAGAATTCGCCGGAGAGGAAGTTTTAAACGAGGCCGATGGCGTCAGCGACCAGCACAGAGGCGGCAATCACCAACGTGACGTATGTAAGCCATTTGCGCATGGGTGAGCGCTGCATTGCAGGATTGGCGCTGCGTTGTCGGTAAATGTGGAAGGCAAGCCAAGCGAAGAGTGGGGCGCCCACAACCAATCCCGCGATGGCCGCTCGAGCCTGCATCTCCCGCGGACTGGGGTCGAGCGTGTCGGCGATCGCAAGGTCGATAAGCCCGAACAGGAGAGATCCAAGGTTCCAGGCGACAACGCCGAGCAGAAGGAAGAGTACAAGGTAGAGGAAGGCTTCCCTAGCCGAAATGTAGGGCTTCGCGGACTGCCATGCCGAAATCGGCGGTAGCCCAGCCATCCAGCGCGGCTTCGACCTCTTTTCTGCTCCGCCCCGCCGAGATCAGGGTCGCACTGATGCTCTCGGGATCCTCGCCGTGATTTATGGCGTCCCTAACGAATGTGTCGAGCGCAATGTTGGCCATTGGCGGCTCCTGAGGCGACGGTTCAATCCAACACGTTGGACGCCGCCGCGCTATAGGAAGCAATTTCCTAATCGTTACCGACTTCTTGCGCCGCTGTAAGAGCCACCCGTATTCTTATTTACGGCGCTTAGCTGAGCCCATCGATCGATCCAACGCAAGGGTCTCAATCGACACGGGTTTGCCGGAGGCTCCCTTTCGCCATCGGGCAGAAGTCCCGCTCAGCTCGGTCTCCCGATTTCTCCAGCCGCCTTTCACTGTCGCCTTCTTGGCGCAGGCTACGCCCTTTAGGCAGTGGCCTTCGCCGGCAAATCAGGAAGGGCCGTGTCGTTCAAACCCCACCTCCCGCAAGATCGCAGCCGCCAAGGCTTAGCCTCGCCGATAATCGCGGCGCCTCCTTATCGACGTCGGGATCATATTCACACCGGTGCGCATCCGATCTCAGATGTCACGATGATGGCCGGTTGGATGTCCCTTTGCAGGACCCGGGGCGGGTTATCCAACGCACGGACGACGGCGGCGTCGCGTCTGTAGATGTCATCGGCGTAGCGCACCGCTCCTGCGCCATCCGCCGCCGCTGTCAGGTACAGGACATAGACCGGCAAGGGAGACGCCAGAGCGATGGTCTGGGTCGCGCCAGTATCGATTGCTGCTTCGATTGCGCTTTGGTCCCATATGGAGTCAGCGAGCACCGTGGCGGCAAGCGCCACGGGGTCTTCGACCCGAATGCAGCCGTGGCTCAGGGCGCGGTCGGCGCGAGCAAACAAGCCAGGGCTGGGCGTGTCATGCAAAAACAAGGCGTAAGGGTTCGGCAAGTCGAACCGCAGACGCCCCAGGGCGTTATGGGGACCAGGACGCTGGCGAAGAGTGAAAGGGAACGGCCGCGCCCGCCAATCCACCGCTGCAGGATTGACCAGCCGTCCTGAGCTATCCAGCACATCGAAGCCCTCGCGTGTCACCGCCTCAGGATCGCGGCGGAAGCGGGGTATAAGTTCACGCCCCGCAATGCTCGACGGCGGCGTCCAGGTGGGATTGAGCGTGATCGTCTCAATGGCGGCGTCGAAGCTGGGCGTCTGCGTGCTGCGGGCGCCGACGATCGCGACATGGGAGATGCTCACCTCGCCCTCGCGCATCCGAAGTTCAAAGAATGGCGCCAAGACCTCGATCCGCCGCGCCGGGAGGCTCCGCGGCAGCCAACGCCATCTCTCAAGGTTGGCGCGCAATCGCGCCTCGCGCTCATTCTTCGTGGGCCCCCTGCTCCCCGCTTCATCATCCGGCAGCGTTCGCACACGACTGAGCTCAGCGACGAGCGCCCAGTATTCGGGCGAGGTCGGCAACAATCTGCTGAGGGTTTGTGAAACGCCCGCACCGCCTTGCAGGGTGCGGCGCAGGCTTTCGATATCAGGGGGTGGAGGACGCGCGATCCGCCACTGGGGGTCGACGACTTCCGGATTGGTCGCGCCGATCGCGAAGGCTGTCGCCAAGTCGACAAATAATTGGTCAGCTTTTTCGTCCAATCGTCGCGCCGCGTCGATATCCTGCAGCGAAAGCGGCTCCAATCGGGCCAGCTCATCGAGCGAAAGCGACTGCTGCATCAGTCCATGGGCGATGGCGGCGTCAGCCGCTTGGCGCAAACTGACTAATGCCTCGGCGCTCCAGGCCCGCGGCGGCGGCGGAAGACGTGCGGCGGCAGGCGTCTCCGCTGCGGGGGCCCAGCAGCCGACGACCATCACCAAAAGGAGGAGCTTAAGCGGGGAGAGCAAGCGCAGCGCTTGTCTTTGGGTCTGGCCCCAAGCTTGATCGGATCGAACTTGCGCTGACACTCGACATTCTCTCCGGTCCGGATTGGGGTTATCCGCCCCCGCCATTTTGGGACCGCTCGCCCATGCGGACGCATCGGCGAACCACCCCTTGAGCTTTCATAACTTACACACGGGCGAGGCCCTCACCATCCAGTATGGGCAGAGTGGGATCAATCTGAAGCGTCGCCGTGCACGCGCTGAGTCTAGGTCACGCACTCATAAATCGCCATTTGGAATTCCCATTGCCGGCGAACGCTGATTCATTGGCGGCGAAGGAGATCGCCGATGCCGCCTGTTCGCCGTTACGAGATGTCTGACTTCGAGTGGTCGATCATTCAGCCGTTGTTGCCGAATAAGCCGCGTGGTGTCGCACGGG
>JBEIHY010000006.1:0-71314 GCA_040381035.1 Hyphomonadaceae bacterium | reverse complement strand
TGAAGTTCGGCGGCGCCGGTTTAGGCCTTACTCTCACTCGTCAGATCGCCCGCCTGCGCGGCGGCGATATTGCCGCGACCAGCGTGATGGGCCAGGGGTCCGCCTTCAGGCTGAGGATCGCAACGGGAATGGATGTTGCGATGGCGCGGGCGCCCTGAGAGGGCCCTTTTGGGGCCGAGCCTTATTGCGGTCTAGCCAATCTCGGTTCGCGCCAAGAGCCCGACTGCCGCGGCCACCGGCTCCAGCCGCTTGAGGGCCTGCGGCGTCAGCAGGTGCGCCAGATCGGTGCGCACACGCAACACCAGGGCTCCATCTTTGTGGCTCAGGCTGAACGCATCCAGCACATGTGGCGCGCGCGCGGAAATGTCGGCGCCCAGGCGCATGCCCGCGCCCAAGGCGGCGGCGGCAATCCGTTGATCGTCGGTGAGGAGCTTTTCATAGGCCGGCTCCCCGGCCGGCGGCGTCTTGGTGTAGCGGTGATGCACCGCGGCGGCCAGGAACGCCCGTTCCTGATGCCTCAAAGCTGCAAATGGCGCCCGCAACACCAGGTCAAACATGATTTCGGCGCGCTGGTCTGGGTGATAGGCGCCGCCAAGATCAGCGAGCCGCGCGGCGGCGGCCCACATGATCCGATCGCGCACTTTGCCAAAGGCCGGCGATGCTGCTTCACGCAATGGCCCCAGCCAATTGTCCAGGACCGCGCCAAACTGGCGTGCGCGCATGGTCGGGGCGCCAAAGGCTTCGGCCGAGGCGATCAGCGGATGCGTCAGCTTCACTGCGTCCGACATCTTTGCCGCCAACACGCCTTCGCGCAGGCCGTAAGCCGACAACACCACACGATCGAAATTGCCCCACTTCATCACCCGGTCAAGCACGACGGCGGCGTACGGCAAAGCGTCGGCGCGTTTGGCGGCGGCGTCCTCTAGCATTTCCAGCGATTTGCGGCTCTGTTTGCGCACCACATCCACAAGCCGCAACACATCGGCGCGCGGAATCTCGTGAGAATTGAGCACGCCAAGCGGATGCTGGCGCAGCTTCATGTCGATGCGCCCCAGAGCGCGCCAGGCGCCGCCGACGGCATAGAAGGAGCCACACTTGTTGAGAATCGGGCGCGACCGGGACAAGAGCATATCGGCAATGTCTGTCACGCGCCCGGCGTCAAACGGACCATCGGTCAGCGCCAAGGGGCCCAGGGCATAGGTTTCGCCTAAGCCCGGTCCCATCGGCGACACCTCGATCAGCTCCAGGCTCGAGCCACCGAGATCGCCGACCACGCCAAGTGCTTCCGGCTCGTTGGCCAGCACCCCAAGCGCTGACAACAGCGCCTCGTCCTGGCCGGAAATGGTTTTCAGCCGAATGCCGGTTTCGCGCTCAATGCGGCGGGCAAAGTCAGGCCCGTCCCTGGCCTCTCGCACGGCGGCGGTGGCGACGGCGTCAATCTCGGTTACGCCCATGGCGGTGAGCAGCGCGCGGAACCGCTTCAGAGCGCCAAGCGCCGTCGCCACCCCGTCTGGCGACAAGGCGCCGTCGCGCTTCAGATTGCGGCCAAGCCCGGCCATGACCTTTTCGTTCAAGATCGGCGTCATGGCGCGGCCGTCGATGCGGTAGACGACCAGACGCACCGAATTGGAGCCGACATCCAGAACAGCGGATTCATGGACCGGCGGATGATCGCTGGCCAGCGGGATTGGCCGGCGGCTCATCGGCCGGCCGGTGAAGCAAATTGGCTCAGCCGGTGCGCGGTCCGACATGGTCGAACGCGGCCGGCGCATTGCCTTTGCCGGCGCTGCCGCGGCCCGATAGGCTGGGATTGGTCATGAAATAGCGGTGCGCCGAGAACGGCTCGGTGAGCTGGCTCGCGTCGACACGCTGATAGGAACCGTCCGCCCGCAGATACCACGAATGGGCCTCATCATTTAGATTAGCGACCATGATCTGGCCGAGGATTTGCTGATGTACGGTGGGATTTTCAATCGGGCAAAGCACTTCCACACGTCGATCAAGATTTCGCGGCATCCAATCGGCTGAGGAGATGAACACCTTGGCCCCTGGATGGGGCATGGGCTGGCCGTCGCCAAAGCAGACAATCCGCGAATGCTCCAGAAAACGCCCGACAATCGATTTGACGCGGATATTGTCTGACAGGCCGGGAACGCCAGGGCGAAGGCAGCAAATGCCGCGCACCACCAGGTCAATACGCACACCGACCTGGCTGGCGCGATACAAAGCGTCGATGATCACGGGATCAACCAGCGCATTGAGCTTGGCCCAGATGGCGCCAGGCCGCCCGGCCCGCACATGCGCCTCCTCCGCCGCGATCAACTCGAGCAGGCGCGGCTTCAGGGTGAGCGGCGAGAGCGCGATTTTTTCCAGATCAGCCGGCTTGGCGTAGCCGGTGATGTAGTTGAACACGCGGCCTGCATCGCGCGCAAAGGCCGGTTCGGCGGTGAACAGCGACAGATCCGTGTAGATGCGCGCTGTGACCGGATGATAATTGCCGGTGCCGAAATGAGTGTAGGTTTTCAAGCCATCGGGCTCGCGGCGAACCACCAGACTGAGTTTGGCGTGGGTCTTGTAATCGACAAAGCCGAACACGACCGAAACGCCCGCGCGCTCCAGATCGCGCGCCCAACGGAGATTGTTCTCTTCATCAAAGCGGGCTTTGATTTCAACGAGCGCCGTGACGTTCTTGCCGGCCTCGGCCGCCTGAATCAAAGCCGCCACGATCGGGGAGTTTTTCGAAGTGCGGTAAAGCGTTTGTTTGATGCCGACCACAAGCGGATCTTCAGCGGCCTGGCGCACAAACTGCACCACCGCATCGAAGCTCTCAAACGGGTGATGGATCAGCATATCCTTCTGGCGAATGGCCGCAAAGATATCGCCGCCATGCTCGCGAATGCGCTCCGGATAGCGCGGATCATACGGGGTGAATTTCAATTCCGGGCGGTCATCGACAATCAGCTGCGCCAATTCGGCCAGCCCCAACATCCCATCGGCGATCACGACATCATGGGGATCAGCGCCAATTTCGCGGATCACGAAATCGCGCAAGTCCTCGGGCATCTGGGATTCTAGCTTCAGCCGCACGATTTCACCGAGCCGGCGCTGCTTCAGCAGCGTTTGGAATTCGCGGACCAGATCTTCGGCCTCTTCCTCCAGCTCGATATCGCTGTCGCGGACGATGCGGAAACTCCCGCTAGCGGTGACGTCATAGCCGGGAAACAGTTCATCAAGGCTGGCCACAATCACCGCTTCCAGCGGCACGAAACGGCGCACCGTGCTGGCCTCGCCCGGCGGGATTTCGATAAAGCGCGAGGCATGACTGGGCGCCGGCACCAGCGCATTGAGCGCGCGCCCGTCTTCACGCCGGCGCAGCTTCAAGGCAATCGCGAAGCCGAGATTGGGGATGAACGGGAACGGATGGGCGGGATCAATCGCCAACGGCGTGAGCAGGGGGAAGATGCGATCAAGGAAGGTGGTGCGCAGCCAAGCGCGCTCGGCCGCTTTGAGGTCGCCCGGCTCAATGACGCACAGCCCTTCGCCAGCCATATCATTCTTGAGCGCGCGCCAGCACATCTGCTGATCGGCCATGAGTTTGGTCGCTGCGGCCGCGACTCGCTCAAGCTGTTGAGCCGGCGTCAGGCCGTCCTGCGACAGCCCCGTGACGCCGGCTTTAACCTGCTCATGCAAGCCAGCGACCCGCACCATGTAGAATTCATCGAGATTGTTGGCCGAGATTGACAGAAACCGCAGCCGCTCCAGCAATGGATGGGCGCTGTTTTGGGCCTCTTCCAGCACTCGGGTGTTGAACGCCAGCCAAGAGGTTTCCCGATTGATAAACCGATCGGGGCTGTCAGGGGCGACCGCCGCGGCGGTTGGGGCGGGGGCGGCCTTGGGCCGGCGGGTTGGTCTGGCGTCGGTCATGGCGCTTCGTCATCCGGTTCGCGAAGCGCCGCGCCCTGACCACAGGCGATCAGAGCCAAACGGGCAGTCTGGCGCGACACCGGCGCCCGGCCGCGCACCATCACCGCGTCGAGCGCGTCGGCGAGCCTCACCGCCGCCGCGAACGACCGCTCCATATGGAAGCTCAAGTATCTAGCAACCTCATCTGTCAGTTCTATGAATCGCTGGCGACATAAACGCCGCAAAACGCCAACCAGAAGCGTCTCATCCGGCTCCGCCAGCGCTGCAACCGGCAAAGCCTTGAACCGGGAGGCTAAATCTGCACTCGCCGCGATCCAGGTTCGCGGCGGGCTTGAACCGGTTAACAAAATCGCCCCGCCTTCGGCGCGGGCGCGGTTCAGCAGCAGAAACAAGCCCTCGTCATTGGGCTGTTCTCCGGCGTCATCTACCAGAACAAACCCCTTGCCGGCGTCAAACGCCGCCTGTGCGGCCGCTGCGCCGGCGGCCGCGGCATGGCGGGCAGCGCCGGTTTCGGCCGCAAACACCGCCCCGATATGGCTCTTGCCGCTGCCCGGCGGGCCGATCAGGGCCAAGGCCCCGCCCGGCCAGGGACGCGCGTCGATCTGGGCGATCGCGGCGCGATTGGCCTCACCCTCCACCAGCGCCGCGCGGCTCCAATCCTCGATCAAGAATGGAAACAGCCGCCCCTGCGCGCCGCCCGTCACGACCTCACCCGCCGCCGGCGCGCAAGACCGCCAGGCCCTGGCCGGTGCGATCCAGCGCCACGCCAGAGCGGCCAAATTCCGCCGCAAGCTGTTCCGGCGATCCCACATAGCTGAAACTGACCAGCGCGCCGCGCTTGGCGACCGCCTGGATTTGCACATCCGACACAAGCGTTGCGGTCGCTGCGGTCAGGGCGCGTTTGATCCGCGCCCAATCGGCTTGGGTGGCGTATTCAGCCGCGACGCTTAACCGCTGGCGCAGCGCGACACCCTGTCCAAGCGAACTTTTCCAATCAACCTGCAAGCGCGCATTGGCGGCTTCGGCCAAGCGCACCATCGCCGCCGTCAAACCGGCGTCGCCGATCGTGGCTGGGGCGCTGACCTGCCCGCGCGGCTTCGTGACGCCATTCGGCCCGACCTCAACCAGATCCGCGACCAGATTGGAGCCGGCCAAGCGCGCCGTCACAAACACCGCCGCCGCAGCGCCTGCCACCGAAGCAGCCGGTTGCGCCAGCGCCCAATCTGGCGCGCCAACAACCGTCGCCGGCGCCACCGCCAGCGGCGACAATTCCTGGGCAAATCCGGCCTGTTCCCAAACCTGGCGGAACTGATCCTGCGCGGTCGGCGCTGCGCCTGCGAACTGCGCCACAATCAGGGTCGCCGGCCCGCGGGTTTCAAGCACCGTAAAGCCGGCGGCGCGCAAGAGCGCGCGCACCTGGGCAGGGTCAAATCCAATGGTCAGCCGGCCAAGATAGCGATTGCCGGCGCGGCGCTCGTCTTCGACGTCAACCCCGGTGACAAGTCGGTCCAGCATCAGGCCGTCAGCGGCGGGCATGCCAAGGCGTTCGACTTCGCCGGGTGAGGCCAATCGGCGGGTGAGGCGCTCAAACGCAGCGCGCTCTCCGGCATTGAAGGCATTGGCGCGGGCCTCCGTGGCGTTGGCCCCGGCGGCGTCCACACGCACGCCATTGACCTGAAACAGATCGGTGCGCGCCAGCGCTGGGCCAGCGCCAAACACAACCATGGCGCAGACCGCACCCACGAGCCGCAGCATCCAAGACATGAGCAGGGTTCCTTTCACGAGCGGGCGACCCTATCAATCGCCCGGAGCGCGGCCAAGTCTGCGCGTATGATTCGGGCCGCGATGCGGCCGATGTGGAACTTCGCCATGGCCGATCCCAGAATGACACCCCTCACTTATGCCGGCTCCGGCGTCGATATCGACGAAGGCGCGCGCCTCGTCGATCGCATCGCGCCCTTGGCGAAAGCCACCGCGCGGGCGGGCGTGATGGGCGGGCTTGGCGGCTTTGCAGCGGCGTTTGATCTGAAAGCGGCCGGCTTCAGCGATCCCGTTTTGCTCGCCACCACCGACGGCGTCGGCACCAAGCTGAAGATCGCGATTGAAACCGGCATGCACGACACGATCGGCGTCGATCTCGTCGCCATGTGCGTCAACGACCTTTTGGCCCAAGGCGGCGAGCCGCTGTTTTTCCTGGACTATTTCGCCACCGGCAAGCTCGACGCCGGGGCTGGCGCTCGGATCGTCGCCGGCATCGCGCAAGGCTGCCGCCTGGCCGGCTGCGCGCTGGTCGGCGGGGAAACCGCTGAAATGCCGGGCCTTTACGCCGATGGCGATTATGATCTGGCGGGCTTTGCGGTGGGCGCGGCGGAGCGTGGCCGGCTGCTGCCGCGGTTTGGCGATATGCGCACCGGCGATGTGCTGATCGGGCTGGCGAGCAGCGGCCCGCACGCCAACGGCTATTCGCTGATCCGCAAGATCGTCGCGCGATCTGGTTTGAGCTGGGATGCGCCGGCGCCGTTCGCGGCGGGCGCAAGCCTTGCGCAAGCGCTGCTCACCCCGACGAGAATATACGTAAAGCCAATGCTGCCGCTGATCCGCGCCAGCCTAATCAAGGGGCTTGCCCATATCACCGGCGGCGGCCTGATCGAGAACACCCCGCGCATGTTGCCCGACACCCTCGCGCCGGCCTTCGATTATGCCGGCTGGCGCGCGCCTGCGGTGTTTGACTGGCTCGCTGAAGTCGGCGCCACGCCGGAAGCTGAAATGCGGCGCACGTTCAATATGGGTTTGGGGCTAATTGCCTGCGTCGCGCCGGCCGATGTGCCCGACGTGTTGGAAGCCCTGCTGACCGACGGCGAAAACGCCTTCGTCGTCGGCGAGGTGCGCGCGCCATGAGCCGGGCAAAGGTCGGCGTGCTGATTTCCGGCCGCGGCTCCAATCTGCAAGCGCTGATTGACGCTGCCAGCGCTGGGGCGCCGTTTGAACTATGCGTGGTGATCTCCAACCGGGCCGACGCCGGCGGCCTGGATCGGGCGCTGCGGGCTGGCGTCGACACCGTCATCGTCGACCATAAGGCGTTCGGCAAAGACCGCGCCGCGTTTGAGGCCGTGCTTGATAACGCGCTGCGCGCGCATGGCGCGGAGTGGGTGGCGCTGGCCGGCTTCATGCGGGTGCTGACGCCGTATCTGGTCGGCCGCTGGGCCGGGCGGATGATCAATATCCATCCTTCGCTTTTGCCGGCCTTTGCGGGCCTCGACACCCATGAACGCGCTTTGGCGGCCGGCGTAAAGCTGCACGGCGCGACCGTGCATTATGTGGCCGACAGCGTCGATGAAGGCGCCATCATCGCCCAAGCCGGCGTGGCCGTGCGCCCAGATGACACCCCCGAAAGCCTCGCCGCGCGGGTGCTGGAGGCCGAACACCAACTCTTCCCGCTGGCGCTTTCGCTGGCGGTCAGCGGCACAAACAGCGGTGTGCGCGGCTTCGGCCCGCCCATGGCTGCACCGGCTTTGCTGAATGGATGGCTTGCAAGCTGAACAATTGGCGCGCCGGAAACGGCCCTGCCGGCGCGCCTGCAAGAGCGCCACCTTAGCCGACGATGTCGTCGTCCTTGAAGAAGAACGCGATCTCGGTCTTGGCGTTGTCAAGGCTGTCGGAGCCGTGGACGGTATTGGCCTCAATATTGGAGGCAAAGCGCCGGCGGATGGTGCCCGGGGCGGCATTGTAGGGGTTCGTGGCGCCCATGATCTCGCGGTACTTTGCAACCGCATTGTCGCCTTCAAGCACTTGAACGACCACCGGGCCGGAGGTCATGAACTTGACCAGATCCTTGAAGAACGGCCGCTCCTTGTGAACGCCATAGAAAGCCTCGGCCTGGGCCTGGGAAAGCTTCACGCGCTTTTGGGCGACGATTCTTAGGCCGGCGTTCTCGATCACGGCATTGATTTCGCCGGTCAGGTTGCGAGCGGTTGCGTCCGGCTTGAGGATCGAGAAGGTGCGTTCGGTCATGGCGGGTATGGCTCCGGAAAAGGGCAAAGGCCGCGGTCTATAGCGGGAAGCCTTGGCCCCGCCAAGCGACATTCAGGTAACAGCGGCCGCCGGTTCGATCAGGTCCCAGAGATTGCCGAACGGATCGGCGAACACGGCCACCGTTCCGTAGGCCTCGCGACGCGGCGCTTCGCGAAAGACCACGCCGGCGGCGCTGAAGCGGGCATGATCGCGGGCGAAATCGTCAGTGTGGAGGAAAAAGCCGACGCGCCCGCCGGTCTGGTTTCCGGTGGCGGCGATTTGGGCAGGCCCGACCGCTTGCGCCAGCAGCAGCCGCGCCCCGCTTTCAGCACCAACCAGCACCCAACGTTTGCCCCCGCCCAGATCGCGATCCTCGATCAGCGCAAAACCCAGCGCGCCGATGAAGAAATCAATCCCGGCCTGATAGGTTGGAACCAGCAACGTGACCGCGCCTATGCTACGCTGCGCCATATCAGCCGCACCAGATGCGGGAGATCTTGCCGCCATCGTCGAGATCGAAATTGATCCGGGCCGGCACATGATCTTTGGTCATCAGACAGTCTTTGCATACCCATCGATGCCCGCGCGGCAGACGGACCATATCCACTTCCTGTTCGGTCTTTCCGATCCAATCGGTGAAGCGATCGGCGCCGCACGGGCTTGCCGCGGTGGCGTTCGGTGAAACGGTTTCTTCCTTGCCATAGGTTTTGGCGTCGCCCCCTTGGCCGGCCTGCCCACACGCGGCGAGCAAAACCAAAGCGGCCATCGCAGCAAGCGCTTTCATTGACATCGGACAGTCTCCACCTGATTGGCGCGGTTGAGCTCGATGGTCAGCCGATCGGGGCGGATATCGGTGGTGGCCGCGCAGCCGGGACACAGAATGCGAAACGACTTTGGCAGTTTCGTGCGGTCGATATCGACCGCCTGCTTGCCGATCAGGTCGCGATAGTCGCCAACCTTGCAGGCGCCGCTGCCGACGACTTCGGAAGGGATGGTTGGCTGGGCGGCGGGATCGCTCACACAAGCGCAGAGCAAAAGCGCCGCGGCAATCGTCAGGGGCCGGATCATGCCTGTTGTCTCTCCCATTTGCCGGGACTGGTTTCTTTGAAATAGGCCGCAGCCCATCCCGCTTTGCGCGTCGCTGTCCAGCGCTGGCGGGCGCCGGCCAGCGCCTCCGCGTTGGCGCCGTCAAACATCAGAGACACCCGCGCAAAGCCGGCCGCCGCCGGGGCATCTAGCCGCTCATGCCAAGCCTGATCCAGCAGAAATAGCGCCTGCGCCTGATTGGCGTTTTCAACGAGGCTGGCGCTGAGCAGGATCGGCTGGCGCGCGTCATCGGGCTTGCCGGCGCGCGCGTGCGGCAGAAAACTATCGTCGTGCGCGGTCCAAAGCTTTTCATCCAGTTCGGCCAAACGCGCGGCCGCGGGGCTGACAACCAGCGCCCGCCAGCCGCGCTGCAGGCAACGCTCAAGCAGCAAGCTCAATGTGCCTTCCAGACTGGAGCGTTCGAGGTGGTAGAACCACAGCTCCGGCCCGGCGGTGGCGGCCGCGCCACTCACTCTTCGTAGCGCGTCGCCACGAGGCGATTGAGCAATCGAACGCCAAAGCCGGTCCCCCAGCTCGGTTGCGTCGGGTCGTCGTTCGGCATCGGTTTCCAAGCGGTGCCGGCGATATCGAGATGCGCCCAGGCCTGACCCGGCTTGACAAATCGACCGATAAACTGCGCGCCAGTGATCGAGCCGCCGGCGGTTTTGCCGGAAATGTTTTTCATGTCGGCGTTCGGCGTGTCCATCATCTTGTCATAGCCCGGGCCCAGCGGCAGGCGCCACAGCGGCTCGCCTTCGCCGAGACCGGCGACAATCAGGCCGTTGGCCAACTCATCGTCATTGCTGAAGAGGCCGGCATGTTCGTGGCCGAGGCTGATGATGATTGCGCCGGTGAGGGTGGCGAGATCGACGATCGCTTTCGGCTGGTGCTTTTCCTGCGCATACCAAATCACATCGGCAAGGACCAGACGACCTTCGGCGTCGGTGTTGAGCACTTCGATGGTCTGACCCGACATTGAAGTAACGATATCGCCCGGGCGTTGGGCGTCGCCGTCGGGCATGTTCTCCACGAGACCGACAAGACCAACGACATTGGCTTTGGCCTTGCGCTTGGCGATGGCGAGCATCGCGCCGGCGACAGCCGCCGCACCGCCCATATCGCCTTTCATATCTTCCATGCCGGGACCGGGCTTCAACGAAATCCCGCCGGTGTCAAACGTCACGCCCTTGCCGACGAGCGCAATTGGCTGGGCTGCGCTATTGCGCGCGCCCTTCCAGCTCATCACCACCATTTGGCTTTCGCGCGTCGAGCCGCGGCCAACGCCGAGCAGCGTGTTCATGCCCAGCTCGGCCATCGCCTTTTCGCCCAGCACCTGCACATCAACGCCATGCGGCTCCAGCATGGCTTTCAGGCGGGCGGAGAACTCCGCAGGGTACAGAATATTCGCCGGTTCATTGACGAGATCACGGGCAAACGTCACACCGTCCACCACACTGGCTTCCGGCTCATAACGGGCTTGAGCGGCAGCCGCGCCATCAGCGACAATCTGGACTTCCAGCAAAGATGGCTTCTGTTCCGGCTTCAGTTTGGTGCGGTAACGGTCGAAGCGATAGGCGGCGAGGCGCGCGCCAACCGCGGCCCGGGCAGCGACTTCAGCAGCCGACACCTGCTTTAAGCCCTCGGCGACAAAGCTGGCCCTTTCTGCGCCGGAAGTAAGCAGGCGGCGCACGGCCGCCCCCGCCCAACGCTCCGCGCTGAGCCCATCGGCCTTGTCTGGCGAACCGACGCCAACAGCGATCAGGCGGCTGGCGTCAAGGCCCGGCGGACTGAGAACCTCCACGATCTGGCCGGGGCCTCCGGCAAACCGACTGGCGGCGATGGCTTTGCTCAAGGCGGCGCCGGTTTTGGCGTCGAGCGCCTGGCCGGCGGCGGTCAGCTGGCCGCCTTCAGTCGCCATAACGACGATCGCATCGCCCTTGGCTTCGGTGACAAATCGAACGTCCATCGCCTTTTATCGTCCTTTGAATTCAAAATCCGGGCGCCAATCCTCTGCCGCTTCATTCGCAGCTTCAACCGACGCGCGCGCAGTGGTAGCTGTGCCCGCTCGACTTGGAAAGTGACGGCGCACATGGCCGCGCTTTCGCCGTGTTTGCGGGGGACACGCCCATTCCATGACCAAGGTGCAAACCTACCTCGCCAGTCAGATCATCGGGCCGCTTTTGGCGATTCTCGGCGGGCTGACCGGGCTTGCATTGCTAACCCAAAGCCTCGCTCAGCTTGACACAATCGTCGATGATCGCCGTTCAGGCTTGGCGTTTTTATGGATCACGCTGCTGGCGGTGCCGCAACTGGTCGCTCTGATCTTGCCTTTAGCGCTGTTCTTCGCGGTGATCTATGCAATCAACCGAATGCATACCGACAGCGAAATTGTGGTCGTTTACGCCGCCGGCATGTCCAACGGCCAGATCATCGCGCCGGTCTTGAAGGTGGCAGCGCTGTGCGCCCTGTTTCACCTCGCACTGGGAACGCTGGTGCAACCGGCGGCCTTTCGGGAGATGCGCGAAAGTGTTTTTGAGGTGCGCAACGATTTGGCGGCGTCGCTGGTGCGCGAGGGCTCGTTCACAAAACCCGCCCCGGGCCTGACCGTTTATGCCCGTGAAACGCTTCCCGGCGGGGCGATGCGGGACGTTTTGATCCATGACAACCGCAAGCCGGAAAAGCCGGTCACCTACACCGCCAAACGCGGCTGGATCGCCACCCTCGAAGGCGCCCCGGCGCTGATCATGCGCGATGGCCAGGTGCAGCAGCCCAAACCCGATGGCGGCATTGATGTTTTGGGTTATGATCAGTATGTCCTGGAGATGGGCGGCTTCTTCCGCAAACCGGATTCCTACTTTCTCAAGTCTTCTGACCGTTTCCTGGGCGAACTCTTCTATAGTGACCCCACATCGTTGTTCGACATTGAGAACCGCAAGGCCTTTCTGGCGGAAGGCCATGCCCGCATAGCCTCTCCGATCCTCAATATCGCCTTGGCTCTGATTGCCTTGGCGGCGCTGCTGGGCGGTGAGTTCAGCCGGCTCGGTCTTGGCCGGCGGATTGCGATTGCGGCCGCGATCGCTTTGGCCGTGCGTCTGCTGGCGCTGGGGATTGGCGCGGCCTGCGTCGACAATCCGGCCCTTAATCCGCTGCAGTATGTGTTTGCGATTGGGGTGGCGATGGCGGCCGGATTGAGCCTTGCGCGGTCGCGGCCCAAGCCCGGCCGCGGCGCGGCTCTGCCGCTTGCGGCTGCGCCGGCGGGGGCTTGACCGATGAGCTTTCTGTTTTCTCGGCTCGGCCGTTATCTGTTCTGGCGCACCGCCATCGGCGTTGCGATTATTCTGGCGGCGGTGGCCGCCACCATCTTGCTTGTCGATGTGGTTGAACAATTACGCGTTTTGAGCGACCGCACCGACATCACGCTGCTTGATGCGGTGGCCTTGACGGCGCTGAAGACGCCTAAAATGCTCGAGCAGACCCTGCCCTTTATCATTTTGGCGGGCGCGATGCTGGCCTTGACACAGCTTGCCCGCAAGAGCGAGCTGGTCGCCATTCGCGCCTCGGGCGTGTCTGCGTGGCGGTTCCTGGGGCCGCCGGTGGCCTTCGCAGTCTTGCTGGGTTTAGCCAGTTCGCTGCTGCTCAATCCCGTGGGGGCGCGCCTTTATGAGCAGTTTGAAATTCAAAAGGCCGCTTATCTCGACGCCACCGACGGCCGCAAACCGCAAGTCGGCGATGTCTGGTTGCGCCAAGGCGACACCGCCGGCCAAATCGTCATCAACGCCGCCACGGTCGACGCCGCCACCTCCAACCTGAAGCAGGCCTTGTTCTTTTTCTTTGATGTCCAATCCGACGGCGCACCTGTCTTCAGCCACCGGCTCAGTGCGCAAGAAGCCGCCCTGCGCGACGGGTTTTGGCAATTGAGCGGCGTGGTCGAAGCCCGCCCTGGCCAGCCGCCGGTGCGCATGGACCATCTGGCGATCCCCACCAATATCGACGCCGCCGCCCTGATCGACCGCTTCATGTCGCCGCAGGCTTTGTCCTTCTGGCGCCTGCCGGCGGTGATCGCCCAGGCTGAGAGCGCCGGCCTGACGCCGACGCGTTACCAGCTCCGCTGGCAAACGCTGTTGGCCACGCCATTGATGTTTGCCGCGATGGCCGGCCTTGGCGCAGTATTCTCCCTGCGGCTGCCGCGGCTCGGCGGCACAGCCGCCGCCACATTGATCGGTTTGGTCGCTGGCGCGGTTCTGTTTTTCGCCGGTCAGTTCGCCGCCGCCTTTGCCATGGCCGAGATTGTGCCGGCCGCGCTTGCCGCCTGGGCGCCCCCGGTTGCCGGATTCTTCGCAGCCATGGCGATGCTCAGCCACTTTGAGGACGGTTGACGACGCTTGCGGGGGGAGTGTGAGGCCGGTTAGGAAGGATGGGCAAGGGGGAGTCGGCGATGCGGAGACGCGGGACCGATTCAGTCGGGGCGCCGCATAGTGCCAACGGGGACCGTGAAAGCGGGGACAATGAGGACGGGGATGACGCCGGGACGGCGAACTTTGCTGGACAGCGCCTCGCTTGCGCCGCCGCCGCCGCGGCCGCGATCGTTGCGGCCGTTCGGCGCCGCCCTGGCCGCCGCCCTGCTGGGCGCCAGCGGCGCCGCTATGGCCCAGCCTGCGCCCAACGCGGCGCAAGCCGATGATCCGGTCGTGGTGCTCGAAGCCGATAGTCTTTACCAGGATGAGGCCAGCGATCTGATTATCGCCGAAGGCCGGGTTGAGGCGCGCTATGGCGGGCGCCTGCTGCGGGCCGAACGTGTCGTCTATGATCGCGGCCAACGCACTGTGCGCGCGCACGGCGGCGTCCAATTGATCGATGCCGATGGGTCGGTGCGTTCGGCCGATGAGCTGGAAGTCACCGAAGATCTCGGCGCTGGCGTTGCCGTTGGGTTCGGGGCCAAGTTTTTGCCCAATGGGACAATCGCGGCCAACACGGCCGTGCGACGGGCCGACGGCTCGAGCCAATTGGAGCGGATGGCCTATACCGCCTGCCCGGTGTGCAAAGACGGCAAAAACGGTCCAACATGGTCGCTGCGCGCGCGCCGGGCCACTCAGAACCCAGACACCAAGATGATCAGCTACCGCGACGCGCGGTTGGCTGTGCGCGGCGTGCCGGTTCTGTACCTGCCATACTTTGCCCATCCCGATCCTGGCGCGGGACGCCGCTCGGGGTTTCTGGCCCCCGATATCGGCCGCACCGGCCGCCTCGGCTTGTTTTGGGATCAACCCTATTATTGGGCGATATCACCGTCACAAGAGGTGACGGTTTCCGCTCAGTTACATCAGTTCGTCAATCCGCTGCTCAAATTTGACTACCGCAAGCGCTTCTGGTCAGGACAAGTGTCGATCGCCGGCAGCTTCACGGATGAGCAAGATTTCGGCGACAATGGCGACAAGTTCGGCGAGCAATCCCTCCGCGGGCATGTCTTTGCAACCGGACTGTTTGACATTAACAGTTACTGGAAGTGGGGCTTCGGGCTGGAGCGCACCTCCGACGATCTCTATCTGCGCCGCTATCAGATTGCCGGCGCCGGCGATCGGCGCGGCAAGTTCCTGGGCGACTATGCCCGCCTGGTCAGCCAAGTGAACCTCTCTGGCCAGGATGAGGCCAGCTATGTCAGCGTTTCTGCGCTGTCGATTCAAGGCCTGCGCGCTGGCGACACCAGCCTGTTCTTGCCCCAGATTGCGCCCCTGATCGAAGCTGAACGGGTGGTGCGCGACCCCGTGTTTGACGGCCAGTTGCGGCTGCAGGCGTCCGCCGTCAATCTCAGCCGATCTTCGAGCGAACCACAGTCCAGCCGCGTGTCGGGCGGGTTCAAGTGGTCACGCGATCGGGTTTTTGGCCCGGGCTTGGTCATGGCGCCCTTCGCCGAAGCGCGTACGGACGTCTATTCCATCCGCAACGGCCCGGTCGCGTCCGGCGACGACACCTTAACCCGCTCCGTAGGCGTTGCCGGCGTGCAGGTGCGCTGGCCATTCATCAAGCCTGGCGCCAACACATCCTGGGTGGTGGAGCCAATCGCCATGGCTGCGCTGGGCTCCAGCCGCGGCAATGACGCGCGCATTGTCAACGAAGACTCGCTGGCCTTCGAGATGGACGAGACCGCCCTGTTCAACCCCAATGGCGTGCCCGGTTATGATCTGTGGGAGCCCGGCCCGCGGGCCGCTTATGGTGTCCGCACGACCGTCAACACCGACGCCGGCAGCGCCAGCCTCCTGGTCGGTCAGCGTTGGCGCGGCGAGGCCAGCGATCGCTTCCGCCCAGGCGCAAATCTACCGGAAGGCGCCTCCGATCTGGTTGCCGCCCTCAGCGCCGATTTTCGTCGGTTCGGCGGCGGCGTAGGCCTGCAGCTTGATGACAGAAATCTGAACGTCAATCGCCTGGACGCCAATGTCCGCGGCAGTATCGGGCGCCTTTCAGCGAGCGTGCGGTATTTCGATATTGATCCGACCTTTGTCGGCGCCGCCAATCCGGCACGCGAACTGCAGGCCAATCTCGCCGCGAGGGTGACGAAACACTGGAGTTTGGACTATGGCAACCGCCGCGATCTGCAGCGGGACATAAATTTGTCCCAAGATTTGCGTGCTACTTATCGCGACGATTGCACATTCCTGGAATTGGCCTATCGCCGGACAGAAACCTTTGATCGCAACCTTGGCCCGGATGAGGGATTCAGCATCCGCGTGGGTCTGATGTCGCTCGGCGCCCCTTCGCGATGAGCGAGGCAAGCGACAGGCCCACCCGGCACGAACTTTGCGGAGCTGCACAACAATGATCGCCACCTTTATCCGGACTGCGGCCCTTGGGTTTGCGGCCCTAGCCGCGGCGCTGGCCGCGCCCTTGACTGCGCCGCCGGCGCAAGCCCAATCGCAAGCCGAAGGCGTGGCGGTGATCGTTAATGATCAACCGGTCACCACATTCGATGTGCGCCAGCGCGGCCTCCTGATCCTCATCAATGCTGGCATCGAGCCGACGGAAGAGTCGTTTCGCGAAGTGGCCAATGCCGCTTTGCGGCAATTGATCGACGAAGCGTTGCAGCTGCAGGAAGCGCGCCGCGTCGGCGTTGATGTGCCGGACAAAGAGGTCACAGACCAGTTCGCCCGTTTGGCCCGCGCCAATCAGCAGACGCCGCAACAGTTTGAAGCCGCGTTGCGCGGCACGGGCGTGTCGCCCAACGCACTGCGCCAGCAGATGCGGGCCGAAGCCACGTGGCAACGGCTCGTCGGTCGTCGCTATGGCGGCCGGGTGCGGATTTCAGACGGTGAAATCAACGAAACCATGCAGCGGATCATGGCCAACGCCACGCGTCCGCAATATTTGCTGTCCGAAATCCTGTTGCCGGCCGATGACGACAGCCAAGCCAAAGAGGCCGAAGCGCTCGGTCAATCTCTGATTGATCGGATGCGCCAAGGGGCCCGCTTCCCCCAGGTTGCGCGCCAGTTCTCGCGCAGCTCCACTGCAGCGGTCGGCGGCGATCTTGGCTGGCTGGCCGAAAACGAATTGCCGTCAGACCTTGTGACAGCCATCAAGGCCCTGCAACCAGGCCAGGTTTCTGCGCCAGTGCGAACCGCCCGCGGGGTGATGATTGTGGCGTTGCGTGAAAAGCGCGACGGCGTCGACCCAATTGCCAGCCTGCGCATCGCCTTGATGGAGGTGGCCGCCCCCGCAGCAAGCCGGGCCGCCTTGGATCGCGTTTTGACCGGCGATCCGGCGTGCGCCCAACTCGAAGCCGCGATCAAGCCGGTCGCCGGCGCCAAGGTGACGGATCTGGGCGTGAGCGCTGGCGGCGATCTCAGCGACGAATTGCGCAATCGCGTTGCGCGCATTGAAGCGGGCCGAAATACCGGCGTCTTCACCACCGCTGACGGCGTCGCCGGGCTCGTTGTGTGTGGGCGCGAAGGCGGCGGCCCGACCCGCGACGAGGTCGAGAACCGTCTGTATGATCAAGGCTTGGCGCAGGCGGCCCAAGGCTATCTGCGCAATCTTCGGCGCGAAGCCAATATCCGCGCCGCGCGACGCAGCTGATGTCCTTGCCCATCGCGATTTCAATGGGCGATCCTGCGGGGATCGGGCTTGAGATCGCTGCGAAGGCCTGGGCCGGCGGGGCGCAGCCTGCGTTTTTTGTTATCGGCGACGCGTGCGCTGTGGCCCGCGCTGGCGCGCGTGCGGGCATTGTCGCACCGGTGCAGGCGATTGCAGCGCCAAGCGAGGCCGAAACAGCGTTTTGCGAAGCACTCCCAGTTCTGCATCGACCGCTGGCAAGGGAGGAGATCCCGGCCCGACCCGACCCGGCCAACGCCCAATCCATTCTGGATTCCATCGCTGAAGGCGTCGCGCTTTGTCGCGCCCAAGCGGCGGCCGCGCTGGTCACGCTGCCGATCGCCAAAGCGCCGCTTTATGAAGCCGGCTTTGCCCATCCCGGCCATACCGAATTTCTCGGCGTTTTGTGCGCCGACGCAGGATTGCCAAAGGCCGCCCCGCTGATGATGCTGGCTGTGCCGGGCCTGCGGGTCGCACTGGCCAGCGTGCATATCCCGCTCGCGGCCGCCGCCGGCGCGTTAACCACCGCCAAGCTGATCGACATCGCCACGCTGCTCGACGCAGCGTTGCAGAGCGATTTTGCCATCGCTTCGCCGCGGATCGCCGTCGCCGGGCTAAACCCGCATGCTGGCGAAAGCGGCGCAAACGGGCGCGAAGAGCTTGAGATCATAGCGCCCGCAGTTGCCGCTTTGCGCGCCCATGGCCTCAACGTCTCAGGCCCGGCTCCCGCCGACACGCTGTTCCATCCCGCCGCGCGCGAAAGGTACGACGCCGTCTTGTGCATGTATCATGACCAAGGGTTGATCCCCCTCAAGATGCTCGACTTCTGGAGCGGGGTGAACATCACCCTCGGCTTGCCGATCGTGCGCACTTCGCCCGATCATGGCGTTGCGTATGACATTGCCGGAACTGGCGTCGCGCGCGCCGACAGCTTCCTTTCCGCTTTGCGCACGGCTCATACGCTCGCCGAACAGCGGCGCCGATGAACCGCAGCGCCGCCGATCTGCGGGCGCGCCTCACCGCGGCAGGCTTGTTCGCCAAAAAAGGCTTCGGCCAGCATTTCCTGCTCGACCCTGTCTTGCTGGATCGGATTGCCGCGATTGCAGCGCCGCTCAGCGGGCGCACCGTGCTGGAAATTGGCCCTGGTCCCGGCGGTTTGAGCATGGCGCTACTGGCGGCCGGCGCGCGGGTCGTTGCGGTGGAGAAAGATCCCCGCTTCGCTGAGTTCCTCACCGATCTGGCGGCCGAGAGCGACGGCCAATTTCGCGTCGTACTGGGTGACGCGCTGGACATCGATGAAGCGGCGCTGTTGGCGGATATGCCCTTGCCGGCGGTCATCGTGGCCAACCTGCCCTACAATGTCGCCACGCCATTGCTGGTGAAATGGTTGAAAGCGACGGGCGTTTGGCGCGGGCCGATGGCGCTGATGTTTCAAAAGGAAGTTGCCCAGCGGATCGCCGCCCAACCGGGCCAGGATGCCTATGGGCGCCTTGCCGTATTGGCCCAATCGGCGTGCGCCGCGCAGCTGGCGCTCACGCTGGCGCCGGGCGCGTTTTCACCGCCGCCCAAAGTGGCCAGCGCCGTGGTGCGCTTGGTTCCGCTGGCCACGCCCTTCGCCGATCTGGCGGCTTTGGAAAAGGTCACCGCTGCGGCTTTCGGCCAGCGGCGGAAAATGCTGCGCTCCAGTCTTGCCAGCCTTGGCGACGCCGCCGCCCTGTGCGCTCAAGCTGGACTTGCGCCAACGGCCCGCGCCGAAGACATCGACGTTGCCGGATTTCAGCGATTGACGATTGCGTTCACAAGCGCGTGAGCGCCCCAGTTCCAAAACCGGATTGCAAACTCTGCAAACGCGCTCCTTTCGCGGAGCACAGGCATAAAGCTCAAGCAAACGGCGAAGTTCCCAGGGCTGCGCCCCAATCAGGCGCTCGCGTCATTCATACCGTAGCCGGAAAACAATTCGCGCTCCACGGCGGCTTGATTGACTGCTCCGGTGAGACAGGTATGGCTGTGCCGAGATGACACGCTGCATTCTAGCGTCAGAGACTGCATCAATCGTCTGCGCTTTGACCATGGGGCGGGTGAAGCGCGGGCAGGTGAATAATCCGCGAATGCGGCGGGAAACGATTTGGAGGGGCGTCGTGGCCGAAGATTTGATCGGGTATGGAATTCTCACCCAGGAAGCGATGCGGTCAGTCGTGCGCGCGGCGTTGACGCACGCCGCAAGCCCGCGCGGTCTGCCTGGTCGCCATCATTTCTATGTTACCTTCAGCACCCGTGCCCCAGGCGTGTTGGCGCCCGAGCATCTGGTCAGCCGTTTCCCCGATGAAATGACGATCGTGCTCGAACACCAATTCTGGGACTTGGAAGTCTATCCGGATCGTTTTCGTGTGATTTTGAAGTTCGGCGGCGAACCGCACCCGGTGACCGTGCCGTATCTGGCCATTACCCGCTTCTATGACCCTTCCGTTCGCTTTGGCCTGCAGTTTGACGGCGAAAGCGCTGATACCCCGCGACTGCCCGCCGTGGACGGCGACGCCCACGAAGATGACGACCTTGACGACGCCACACCGGCGCCGGCCACCGTCGTCAATCTTGATGCGTTCCGGAAGAAGTAATTGGCCGCGTCGGACGCCAAGCCAACGGACGCCGAACTGCTCGCGCGTTTTCAGCAGTCGACAAATCGGCCCAAGGGCTCTGAGACCTTAGGATTTGAGATCATCGCCATCGATCAAGCAGCGATGCGCGTGGAGATCGCGTTCGCTGCGCGCGACATCTTCTGCAATCCGATGGGCCAAATCCAGGGCGGATTTCTCTGCGCCATGCTGGATGAAGCAATGAGCGTGGCGGGGGTGATTTCCCTCGGCCTCGGCCATGTCATGCCAACGCTGGAAATGAAGACGCAGTTTCTGCGCCCGGCCTTTCCTGGCCCGGCCTTGCGGGCGGTTGGTCGGGTTGTGAAACTCGGCCGCACGATCGCGTTCACGGCCGGCGAATTGTATGACAGCGAACGCCGCCTGCTTGCCACCGCGACCGGCACGGCGATGCCGGCGCCGTTGAGCAAGTTCAAGGATTAGGCCGCCCCGCTGCGCGTGACTGGTCGCGCAACAAACGCCCCAAAAAACGCTGACCGCCTAGTGTTCCGGTTCTGACATTTGCTGCCGCTTGCCACAGACGCCGAGCAAATGTCAGAAGCATAAGGAACACTAGAAAAATCCAAGCTCTAGTGTAGCTGATGCATCTAACGTTTGGTCGCGCGCTTTGGCTCAAACGGGTACCAAACGCTAGATGCGCTTCACTAGCCGGCCCCAGCGATCTTCAAATCGCGCCGGGCGCTTTTCCAAAACCGCGCATACAGCCTCGCCATGATCCCAGGTTTGCGCGGTGAGCACTTGCTGGCGATCCTCCATCGCCATCACGGCGTCGAGACTTGGCGCATCGACCGCGAAGGTGAGCGCTTCCTTGGTGAGCCGCAAGCCGAGCGGCGCGTTGGCAAGCATCGCTTAGATCAAAGGCGCGGCCGCCGCGCGCAATCCTTCATGGCCCCCAACCCGGTTTATCAGACCAATTCGCAGCGCCTCGTCGACCTCAATAAAGCGGCCCGTCAGCAGCAATTCGCTGGCCAGCGCCAGCCCCACCAGCCGTGGGAAAAAATAGCTCGACCCCATATCGCAGCCAGTGAGGCCGACGCGGATATAGGCGGCGTTCATTTTCAGATCGGGCGCTGCAATACGAATGTCAGACGCCAGCGCCAGCGAAAAGCCGCCGCCACAGACCGCGCCCTGGATCAAGGAGGCAATCGGCTGCGGGCAGCGGCGCATGGCCTTGTAAATGTCGCGGATGCGGCTTTGCACATTCAGGCCCGCCTGAAAGCCGCCGCCTTCGCCGCCAAACCCCTTGAGATCAAGCCCGGCGCAGAAGGCGCGGCCTTCGCCCCGAAGCACGACCACGCGTGCGTCCCGATCGCGATAGAGCGACTTAAAAAAACGCGGTGAGCGCGTCGGCGAGTTCGCCATTCAGCGCATTAAGCCGATCGGGCCGATTGAGCGTGGCGGTAACGACAGGGCCGTCGCGGTCGATGAGCAAAACCTCAGCCATCGCCGCCCTCCATGCTCAAGCCCAGCCATTCAGCGACAACGGCCGGCTTGTCGTGGCCCTCGATCTCCACCGTGCACATCATCCGCGACAAGATTCGTCCGGGTCCGGCGGTTTCGCGCGACAACAGCGCAAACCGCCCACGCACGCGCGCCCCGACCAGCACGGGGGCGATGAAACGCACTTTGTCGAAACCATAATTCACACTGAAGCGGGCCGGCTTGGCGCCCTGCCCATCCTGACTGCGCCAGTTTTGCACATCGGCGAGAAAGCCAGTGAGCAGGGACAAAAGCTGAAAGCCGTGCGCGATGGCCCCGCCAAACGGGGTATTGGCGGCGGCCCAGTCGGGATCGTCATGGATCCGCTCAGACGAACGCGTGATAACGCCAAAGGCGGCCACATCGTCCTGGGTGATCGTGATCCAATCGGACACGCCGAGATCGGTCGGGATGGTCATGGACTATGCTTCCCCCGTCATCTTCGCCCACACCCGGAAATCGCCGCGTGCAAAGCCCTGGGCGTTGGCGAAATAAAGATCGGCATTGGTGCGGTTGGCCACGCTCATGTCGCGCGTGCGCTTCACTTCAGCGGGTACGCCCATTACAATAGAATGCGGCGGGATGATTGTGCCTTCCTTAAGAAAGGCGCCGCCGGCAATGATGGAGCCTTCGCCGATCACGCAAGCGTCCATGATTGTGGCTCCAATGCCAATCAGGCAATCATCGCCAATCGTGCAGCCATGCAGCGTGACGTGATGGGTGATCGAGCAATTCGCGCCGATGATGGTCGGGGTCGTGTTGCCGACATGGATCATCGTGAAGTCTTGCACATTTGTGCGCCGGCCGATGGCGATATGCTTGAACTCCGCGCGCATCACCACATTGCACCAGATCGACACCTCCTCAGCGATGTCGATCAGGCCATGGAGGCAAGCGGTCGGATGCACGAATGCGGCGCGCTCCAACCCGGTGACAGGCCCGCCGATCCGCCACGGCTCCAGCGCCGGCCAAATCATGCGGCGTTTTTGCGCTCAAGGCGGCTAACCAGCTTTTCCTTCCACACGCCCGGCGCGCCGGCTTGCACCGCGAGCAACTTGGCGCGGCGGAAAAACAGATGGCAATCGAGGTCCCAGGTAAAGCCCATGCCGCCATGGGTTTGGATATTGTCTTTCGCCGCCAGCGTGAACGCATGGGTCGCCGCAATCCGCGCTTGCGCAGCAGCAAGGCCCAGTTCGCCAGCATCCGAAGAGAACGCCCAGGCGGCGTAATAGGCATTGGCGCGGCCGACCTGGTTGGCGACATAGATGTCGGCCAATTTGTGCTTGATCGCCTGGAACGAGCCGATCGGGCGTGAAAACGCTATGCGCGATTTGGCGTAGTCGGTCGCCATCTCCAGGCAAGCGTCAGCGGCCCCGATTTGTTCAAACGCAATCAATACGGCGGCGCGGTCGAGCACGGCTTCTGTCAGCGCCCAGCCCTCTCCAGCCGCACCGAGACGCTCGGCCTTTGCGCCGGCGAAGGTGAGTTTGGCGTGGCCGCGCGAGGGATCGATTGTCTTCAGCGTTGCACGGGTTACTCCGGGTCCGGACAAATCAACCAGCACGAGCGAGCATCCGGAACCCTCTTTGGCAAGCACCACGGCATGGGTGGCGCAGTCGCCGTCGGTGACCGGAATCTTAACGCCGCTCAGTGTTGCACCGTCAAACGCAGCGGCGATGGCGTCAGCGCGCGGCGCGCCGGGGCCTTCGCTCACGCCAAAGCAGCCGATTGCGGAGCCGTCGGCAATCTTGGGCAGCACTGCGGCCTTCTGTGCATCCGATCCGGCCAGCAACACGGCCTCGGTGAAAAACCCGACCGTTGAGGTCCAGGGGATCGGCGCCAAGGCGCGGCCCATTTCTTCGCTCAGCACACACAATTCCAGCTTGCCAAGCCCAAGCCCGCCGAACTCTTCCGGGATTGCCGCGCCCAGCCAGCCAAGCTCCGCCACGCCCGCCCACAATGCCTTGTCGTAAGACACATCGGCGTGATCGAGCACGGCGCGCACGGCCTTGGTGGTCGATTTATCGGCCAGAAACCGCCGCGCCTGATCCTTCAGGGCCTTTTGATCGTCGCTGAAGTCGAAATTCATGGCTGGCTCCATCCCTGTCGTGCTTCAGGATAGAGCGGCGCGGGCCGGCGCGAAATCCCTAACCCAGCGGCAACCATATGCCTTCACGCGACCGTAACCTTGCTGCGGCTATTTTTCGGACCGATTTCGCGGAGGCGACCATGGCGCGGGTGACATTTGAAAAAGGCCAGCGCGTCTATGTGCGCCCGCTCGGCTGCTGGGCGACGATCGAGCGGATCTTACCGCAGTGGATCAAGGGCGTGGAAGCGCCGCTGAAAATATTCTACGATGTGGGCCTTGGGCGTGATTTCGCCCCCGGCGAATTGGCCCCGGTTCATGCCGATCGCCAACAGAGCGCAGGCGGCTTTGCAACGACGGAGTGGCGGGTGCGCCGCGTCCACGCCGCTGTTCAAACGAATGCGCATGCCGAGTTTCCCGGCACGGTGCCAGCGATCGTCACCGAAGACAGCAATTGGGGCGGTTGGCGCGTGGAAGCCAGCGAATATGACCGCGATCCAAACCGCGTCGAACACCAGGCGCGCATGATTGCCGCAACGCCGCTCTTGCTGGCGGCCGCCAAAGCACTGACCGCCCAGGCCGACGCCGATCCAGACCGTTTCCCCTTTGAGCTGGCCATTGCCCTGGAAGATGCGCGCGCTGCGTTGCGGGTCGTCTACAATGTCACAGCCCCACAAGCGTCCGATGACGGCCTGGTGACCTCCAGCCGCCTGCGCTAAGGTCGCGCTTGTTGATTTTCAGGTTCGCCGCGCTCATGACACATCATGGTGCTCTTGAGCCTGGGGCTTTCTGATGCGTGATGAAAATGCGGCCGCTATTCGCCTTGCCGACTATGCGCCGGCGGATTTCCACATTCACGCCCTCAGCCTGACTTTTGAACTTGAGCCGCACGCCACAAGGGTGTGCGCCAGCGCCCAGATCCGTCGCCGCGGCGATCATTCGCGCCCCTTGGTGCTGGACGGCGCACGCCTCAAACTGTTGCGCGCCGCCATTGACGGGGCCGACCTTGCGCCAGGCGCTTACACGGTTGAGCCGGAACGGCTGATCGTGCCCGATACGCCCGACGCCTTTACGCTGACCACCGAAGTCGAGATCGATCCGGCGGGAAATACCGCGCTGGAAGGGCTTTACGTTTCGGGCGGACGGTTCTGCACCCAGTGCGAAGCCGAAGGTTTTCGCAAGATCACCTATTTTATCGACCGGCCGGACAATCTTGCCATCTACGATGTGCGGATCGAAGCCGACGCCGCGCAGTATCCGACCCTTTTGTCCAATGGCGATTTGATCGAAAGCGGGCCGCTCGATCATGGCCGTCATTTCGCCCTGTGGCGCGATCCCCATCCTAAGCCGTCCTATCTCTTTGCGCTGGTCGCGGGTCGATTCAGCGCGCTGCATGACAGCTTTCGCACGCGCTCTGGCCGCGCAGTGCAATTGGGCATTTATGTCGATCCCGGCGACAGCGACCGCGCGCGCTTCGCGATGGACGCGCTGAAGCGCGCGATGGCGTGGGACGAGCAGGCTTTCGATCGCGAATACGATCTCGACATTTTCAATATCGTCGCCGTGCGCGATTTCAATTTCGGCGCGATGGAGAACAAGGGCCTCAATATCTTCAACGCGGCCTATGTGCTCGCCGATCCCGACACCGCCACCGACGCCGACTATGAAGCGATCGAAAGCATTGTGGGCCATGAGTACTTCCACAATTGGACAGGCAATCGCATCACCTGTCGCGACTGGTTTCAACTGTCCTTGAAGGAGGGCCTGACCGTCTTCCGCGACCAGGAATTCAGCGCTGATCAACGCTCGCGACCCGTGCAACGGATCAAAGACGTCAAGCGTCTGCGCGCGCGGCAATTCCCAGAAGACGCCGGCCCACTTGCCCATCCGGTACGCCCGACAAGCTTTATCAAGATCGACAATTTCTACACTGCCACAGTCTACGAGAAGGGCGCCGAAGTGATCCGCATCCTGAAAGCCCTGATTGGGCCGGAGGCGTTCGCACGCGGCTTGGCGATCTATTTCAAACGCTGCGACGGCATGGCCGCAACGGTGGAGGATTTCATCGCTTGTTTTGCTGAGGCAAGCGGGCGCAATCTAGCCGGCTTCATGGCCTGGTATAGTCAGGCTGGAACCCCGCATTTGAAAGCGCGCGGCGCCTATGACGCGGCGACCCAAACCTTCGCATTGACCGTGACGCAAATGACGCCGCAAACCCCCGGCCAAGGCGAGAAGAAGCCCGTCCCGATTCCGCTCAAGGTTGGTTTTATAAGCGCCGCCGGCGCCATTCTGGCGGGCCGCCTCGCCGGCGGCGAGGTCGCGCGCGAGGATCACGATCTTGTGCTGGATGTCAGCGAAAAGACCTGGCGCTTTGAAGACGTCGCACAGACCCCAATCCCGGCATTGCTGCGCGGCTTCACTGCGCCAGTGATCCTTGACGACGGCCTCAGTGAAGCCGAACGCTTAGCCCAGGCCGCACATGACCCCGATGCCTTCACGCGCTGGGAGGCCACCCAAGCGGTTGCCCGCACAACCATTCTTGCGGCGCAGAACGACGCCGCGCCCAAGGCCGATGCACTTGCCGCCGCCTATGCCCGCACGCTGGACCGTGCGGCAGGCGATCCTGCTTTTGGCGCTCTGTGTCTGCGCCTGCCTGACCTCGCCGAACTGATACAAATAAGCGATCGTCCGGACCCGGAACAATTGTACAAGGCGCGCGAAAAGGTCCGCGCAGCAATTGCCCGCGCCTTGCGCCAAAGGCTCACCGAGATTGCCCGCGCGCCGAGCCCCGAACGCTTTTCTCCGGACGCCCAATCGGCCGGCGCGCGCGCCTTGAAGGCCGCAGCCCTTGATCTTCTGGCCGGTCTCGGCGGTGAAACCAGCCATATCCTGGTTGGCGCCTTTGCCGAGGCGCACAGCATGGCGGAGCAATTGCCGGCCCTTGAAGCGATGGGCGCCAATGGAGCGCCGCAATTCGATGCGGCGTTGGAGATTTTCCACCAGCGCTGGCGATCAAATCCATTGGTGCTGGACAAATGGTTCAGCCTGCAAGCAGCAGCGCCGCGGCCGGACGCGCTGGCCAGGGTGGAAGCCCTGCGCCGTCACCCCGATTATGAACCGCGCAATCCCAATCGCGTGCGCGCCTTGGCGATGGCCTTCGCGCAACGCAACCTGGCCGCCTTTCACGCCGCAGACGGCGCTGGGTATGCGTTTTTTGCCCGCGTCGCCGATGAAAGTGACAAGATCAATCCGGCATTGGCGGCGCGCATGTTGGGCGTTTTTGAATCCTGGCGGCAGTTTGATGAGGGCCGGCGCGGGCATATGCAGCGCATTCTGACCGGCCTGCTGGCAGACCAACAGCGCTCCAAGAACGCGCGTGAAATCATCGAACGGACGCTGTCTTAACCGATCCGAAAGCAAACCGTTTAAGCACCAGCTAACCCAATGCTGCTACGACACTGTTATCCAGATTCAAGTCGCGGCACTCAATGACAAACGCCCCTGCCCACGCCTCGCCACATCAGGCCGCCAGTCCCGTTGAGGCTCTGCGCGCCGCCCTGGCCACCGGTTCGTTCCGCTTCGATCGACAACCGATTGTCGCCATGCCGGGCGTTGCGGTCGCCGGCTTTGAGTTATTGGCGCGGTTTGATTTGCCTTATCCGGTCGCCACGCTGGTTGAGGCGGCGGAAGCAGCCAATCTGGTCGAAAAAATTGATCTGGCGGCGGCGCGCGCGGCTCTGGCGGCGCGCGATCGCGGCGAATATTTCTACTCCGTAAATGTCTCCGCGCGGTCATTGGCGTGCGCCAGTTTCGGGGCCCGGCTGGGCCAGGCGATCGCGTGCACACATGGCGGCGGGCATGGCTTGATCATTGAGCTGACCGAGACCGCCAAGCTCGACCATCTCCCCATTGCGGCAGATACCCTCCACCGGCTGCGCGGCTTGGGCTGCCAAGTGTGGCTGGACGATTTCGGCGAAGGTTTCGGCGCACTGGAGTATCTGCGCACCCTGCCCGCCGACGCAGTGAAATTGCGCGCCCATGCCGGCGATTGGCTGCTTGGCCCGCTGGTGCGCATGGTCGGCGAGCTTGGTCTGGCGGTGATCGTTGAAATGATCGAAACCGAAACCCAAGCCCGCACCGCAGCCCAAGCCGGCGCTGCATTTGGACAAGGCTATTTGTTCGGCCGCCCCCAACGCTGGTCCGACAAACCCGCCCTTGCGATCACAGCTTGAACATGGACAACCGGTCCTTTGAGCGGCTGCGAACACTGATTGTGGACGACAATCAGCACATGATTAACATCGTCCGCGTGATTATGCGCGGCTTCGGCGCGAAAGACTTCTATGAAGCGCACGACGCCGCCGAAGCCTTCAACAGCGTCAAGCACGACGGCGTCGATCTGATCATCGTCGACTATCAGATGAACCTGCTCGACGGTTTGGATTTCATCAAGCTGGTGCGCACCGCCAAGGACAGCCCCAACCATTATGTGCCGATCATCATGCTGACCGCGCACTCGGAACGGTCCCGGGTTATGGCCGCCCGCGACGCCGGTGTCACAGAGTTCTGCTGCAAGCCGGTCACCGCACTCGATCTCTATCGCAAGATCGTGGCTGTGGCCAATTCACCGCGCAAGTTTGTCAAGACCGGCAGCTATTTCGGCCCCGACCGCCGCCGCCACCGGGGGTCCACGCATAGCGGCGCAGAACGGCGCAGAACGGCGCAAGTCGCCAGACCCTGGATCTTCGCGCTGAACTTGCTGGGGACAATGCACACCCAAGCCTCGACGACGGCTTAACCAACCGGCTAATAGTTTGGCTCTTGCTTGATTCGCACCCGAACAGACGCCGCTGACGGCGCACCGGATCGAAACAGCGGAAGGGCTGACAGCTGTGACTGAAAGGCGGGAAAAACCGCATATCTACCGGGTTGAACCGGCGGGCGCCGCCGCGCCGAGTTCAGCCGAGGCTGTGGCCGTGGCCGTTGATCGCCCTGCGACGCCGGGGCTCACTTATGGTCTGGTCGCCGCCCTTTTGGTGCTGTTCTTCGCCGGTCTGGCCTGGCGCGTGGAAAGCGAACGCCGTCAGCAACTCGGCGTCAGTCTGGAGCGCGCGGCCTTAGCTGCTGCCCTTGGGGCTGAGCGCGCCAATGCACCAATCCTTGAAGCCTGGGGCGCGTTGGCGGCGGCGTCTGAAGCCGCAGCCCGCATTGGATTGAACGGCGAATCCGGCGGTGCACTGGCTGCGGCCGGTCGCGCTGGCGCCGTGATCGCAGTCGCCGCCTTCGACCGCGACGGCGCTTTGATCGCACAGCGTGGCGCAGCGCCGGAGGCCCTGATGCGCAACAGCTTCGGCCATGGCCGCGCCGATCTTGCCTGGTCTGGTCTGGTGTTTGCCGCCCCCAACAAACCGGGCGCGCCTGTTCTGACGCGCAAACTGCCCGGCGGACAAGTTCTGGTCAGTGCTTTGGATAGCGATGCCATTCGGCAGGCGGCCGGCGAATCGATCCTGATCACTGATGCTGAAGGCGTCGTGCTGGGTGAAGAAAAGTCGGCCGACACCGCTCAGGCGCGCTACGGGCTTGGCGCTGCACCGCCGGCAGGCGATGGCCGCCATGCTTTGGGATACAGCCGCGACGGCGCCAAACTGGCCATTGGATTTGCAAATATCACGGGCGGCTTTCGCGCTTATGCGGTTCAGCCGGCCGGCCATTCCTGGATCGAGCTCGCCCTCCTCGCGCTGAGTTATGCGACCACCTTGGGCGCCCCGGCGCTGGCCGCGCTTCTGGCAATAAGCTTGCGCACCCGCACGCATGCGCGGCGCGCTGAGCTCGCTGAAGACAGTTTGGAGCGCGCGCAGCGGCATTTCCGCCTCGCCGTGGACGGCGCCCGGGCTGGCGTTTGGACATTGCGGCGGGCCGAAAACTCCGTGGAGCTGTCCAAACGCTTACAAGCCATGCTTGGTGCGAGCGCCCCTGTGTTGAGCATTCGAGACTTCGTCGGCCTTGCCGCAGATGAAGACCGCGCCGCCTTTCACACTGCCCTCATCCAAGCCGGCCAGACCGGGGCTTTGGAGGTTAGCTTCCGCGTCCAGCGCGACGACGCTTTGCACTGGGTGGAATTGCGCGGCGTAATGGTCGAGGATGAACAGAGCGGCGCCGGGAAAGTCATGGTCGGCACCGCGCTGGACGCCACGCCGCGGCGCGAGGCGGAAATGAAGTCCGTCGCGATGCAACGGCGCCTGCAGGAAGCGATTGAGGGTTTCACCGGCCCGTTTGCGCTGTTTGACGCCCGCCGCCGCCTGATCACGTGCAATGCCGCTTTCTCCAAAACCTTCCATTTGGGGCGCGATGTCCTGCGCCGCGGGGCGCCTTATGGTGCGCTGATGGAGGCCGCCAGCCGTGAGATCAGCCGTGAAGATCACGAACGCGAAGACCCGCAGGCGCGTGAACTGGAACTCAGAAATGGCCAGTGGTTGCACCTTGTTGAGCGCCCGACCGCCGAAGGCGGCGTCATTTTGCTGGGCCTCGACATCACGCGCCTGAAGCGCCAGGCCGAAGAACTCGCCGCCAAGGAAAGCCGCGTTCGACGTGCGTATGAAGAGATCGAACGCTCCGAAGGCCGCGAGAAGGAACTGAAGAAGAAATACGAAGCCGAAAAGCTGCGCGCCGAAGAAGCGAGCCGCGCAAAGACCGCCTTTCTGGCCAATATGAGCCATGAACTGCGCACACCGCTCAACGCCATCAATGGTTTTTCCGAAGTGCTCGCAAATCAGTTCTTCGGCCCGATCGGCCACCCCAAATATGCCGAATATGCCCGTGACATCAAAGCCAGCGGCGATCTGCTGCTCGATCTGATCAACGACATCCTCGATATGGCCAAGGTCGAAGCCGGCAAATTCAATCTCACCCCCAAACCGCTCGATCCGATGGTGGCCATCGATCAAGCGGTGCGCCTTATGCGTCGGCGCGCGGAAGACAAGAAGCTCGCACTGGAGATTGACGCCGTTGATCTGCCCGAAATCATCGCCGATCACCGCGCCGTAAAGCAGATCCTGCTGAACCTCCTATCCAACGCGCTCAAGTTTACCGAAGTTGGCGCGGTGCGCGTGCGCGCGCGCCCGACTGAGGACGGCATCGTCATGCAAGTGATCGACACGGGTCGCGGTATTCCCCCCGAGGCGCTCGCGCGACTGGGCCGCCCGTTTGAGCAGGTCGACAACGAGTATACCCGCACCACCGGCGGCACCGGGCTTGGCCTGGCGCTCACGCGAACCTTTGTTCAGCTGCATGGCGGGGTGTTCAAGATGGACAGCGAACTCGGCAAAGGCACCGTTGTGACGATCACTCTGCCGCGCCAACCGCGCCCGACAGCCGGCCCCGACAAGCCGCAATTGCTCAACGCCGCTTGATCCCGATTACGGCGGCGGCCCTTGGGGGGCGATCATCTGCCCCGGCCCCGGATGGTCCGAACCCGGACGATCGCCGCGCAGCCCGCCGCGCCCCTTCATCGCGCGCCGCGCCAATTCCGCCATCGCCGCGCGTCGTTCAGAGGGCGTCAATTGGCCAAGAGCCTGCACCAGACTGTCATCGAATTTGCCAAGAACTGCGCCATCGGCTGCGCGCATTTGCGCGAACGCCGCGCGCACGGCGCTTGGATCATAAGGTTCGGCCATCGCCGTTTTGAACGCCGCCACCCGCGCCTCACGCGCCGCGCGCCGCTCCGCAGCGGCCGCCTTCACACCCGCGCCCAGCAGCGCCCGCACTTCACGGCGTTTGACCTCGGGCACGGCCTCCAGCACCGTACGCGCCATTGCCCCGCCACCGCCGGGCCCGCCGCCTGGCGTCGGGATGCCCGGCGGCAACAATCGCGCGCCGGCCGCCAAAGCGCCGACACTGGCCCCAACCAAAACCAGGTTGAGCGCCAACGCCGCAATTGCCACAGACTTCCATGGAAAAGCGCGCCGCACCGGGTCCGCGATAGGATCGTCTGTCATCCGTCCAACCCCATAACAGGCCAGGCGTCGTCACCGCCGAGCGCCTCGCTCATCGCCGTCTCGATACTCGCGCTTGCGTCCCATGCGCGAACGCCGCCGAACCCGATCAGCACGCCGATGACCATGGAAGCCGCCATCGCGGCCCACACCGGGGCGCCCCTTGGCTTTGGCGCGGCCCGCAGAATGCGGCGCGCCAAGAGATCGCTTGGCGGGGGCGCAATGAGAAGATCAAGTGCTGCGTCAAGCGCACGCGCCTGCGCCAGGATGGCGGCCGTCTCTTGCGGCTGCGCGGCCATCAAGGCGGCGGCGCCGGCGCACTCGGCTGCGGGCCAGCGCGCCAGATCGGCGCCATAAGCCGCGGCCAAATCGGCAAAGCGTTGCAGGCCAATCATTGCGCTTTCCTCCTCTTCATGACGCGCCGCCAAGATCGGCGAGAGTGGCGCGCAACGCCCGCCGGCCACGTGACAACAAGGATTCTAGGGCTTCTACGCTGATCTCCAACGCCGCCGCCGCCTCGATATTGCCGAGCTCCTGAAAATGACACAGCATGATCGCGGCCCGCTGGCGTTCCGGCAGTCGATCGAGGGCTGCCCGCACGGCCTCGCCCTGCTCGGCCGCCGCCAGCCGGGCATCGCCTTGCGGCGTCTCGTCGATCAAGGCGGCGCCGGCGTCTTCGGTCGGTAGTTCGCGCCGTCGGCGTAAACGATCGAGGCATAGATTGGTTGCGACGCGATGCAACCAGGTCGAGAACAAGGCTTCGTCCTCGCGCCAGCCAGCCGCGGCTTTCCAGGCGCGCAGGAAGGTTTCTTGGGCAACGTCTTCGGCCTCGCTGGCGTCGTTCAGCATCCGCCGGGCAAGCCCGGCGATCCGCGACAAATGCCGCGCCACCAGCGCCGCCGCGGCGCGATTGTCGCCGGCGGCGGTCCGGCGCACCAGGTCGACATCCGGATCGCGCACGCGCAAGTCTCAACAGATCATCATGGATGACGCAATCTCCCGCGCCGCCGGTAGCGCACCGACGCTGGCTAATCCAACGCCTGACCACGGATTTTCCGTCGCGCGGCGATTAACTAAGGAGAATCGCCGCAAATCTCGCCCGGCAGGCGTCCTGACGTGCGGCGAGTTCGTGTTCAAGCGCGGTAAAGTCGCTGCGCCGCAACGCCCGCGCGAGGCGCAGGCGGACGGCCTCGCCGACCGCTTCCGGCTGGAATTGCCCCTCCCAGACGATGCGCAACCATTGTTGCAGTTGCGAATAAAGCCGCCAGCCCGCCAGAAGCGGCTCTGCATCTTCCCAGGCCAGGGCGCCAGCGGCGGTCAATCCAGCCAGCGCAACACTGGTATTGGGGTGCAAGACTTCCGGCGCGCGGGCGGCGGTGACCAATTGCATGGCCTGGGCGATAAACTCTACATCGACAAAACCGCCCGGATACAGTTTCAGATCCCAACGGCCCTTGGCGGGGCGCTCTTTGTCCATGCGCGCGCGCATGGCCGCGACATCGGCGAAAATCTTGGCCCGATCCATGGGCCGCGCTAAACGCGCCCGCGCCAAGGCTTCGATCTCATTGCCCAAAGCCGGATCGCCGGCCACAGCCCGCAACCGAGTGAGCGCCAGCAATTCCCAGGTCCAGGCTTCATCTGCATAGTAGCGCTCAAACGCCCGCTTGGAGACCGCCACAGGCCCTTTCGACCCGGAGGGCCGCAACTGCATATCGACTTCATAAAGCAAACCCTCTTCGGTCGGCGCCGAAAGGGCTGCGATCAGGCGCTGGGTTAGCCGCGTGAAATAATCCGCGCCGGCGCCGTCTGGCGCGTCATAGACAACCATGATGTCGAGGTCTGACCCTTGGGCCAATTCGCGCCCGCCAAACTTGCCCAAAGCAAGCACGGTGAAAGCACCCGGCGCTGGTCCGATGCGACACGCCGTTTCATCCGCTGCAGCTTGCGCCAAAGCCTGCAGGCAGGCTTCCGCCAGATCGGCATGGGAAGCGCCCGCCGCCTCAGGCGGCGCGCGCCCGGACAAGGTTTGCCAATCGATGCGAAACGCTTCTTCGCGCTGCAGACGCCGCACCGTATTCAGGGCCGCTTCAAACCCACCGGCGGCGCCAACCGCTGCGCGCATGGCGTTGGCGCGCTGATCCGGCGGATCATCGGCCAGCGGCCGCTCAAAGCCGGAATCCATCATCGCGTCGAGCAACGCAGGCCGACGTCCGACCAAAGCCGCCAGCCGCGGCGCAACCGCAAACGCGGCCGACAAATCCGCAACAAGGCGCGGATGGGCTTTGAACAAAGACAGCGTTTGCACACCTGCCGGCAACGCCGCAAAGAAATCGGCAAAGCGCTGGAACGCCGCATCCGGGGCGCCGCTGGCGGCAATTGCGCGCAGCATTGCCGGCGTCAAGACGGTAAGCAATTCGCGGGCGCGCTCTGAGCGCATGGCCCGCACCCGGCCATGATGCCAGCCGCGCACTGCCGCAGTGACCGCTTCCGGTTTCTGATAGCCAAGCTCGCGCAGGGTGGCGAGCGTGTCGGGATCGTCTTCAACGCCGGTGAACACCAGACTGCCAAGCGGGTCGGCGAGGCTTTCGTCATCGGGAAACAGCGCGCGATCAATAACGGCGACCCGTTGGCGAACCGCAATCAGAGCCGCGTCAAACGCGGCAAGATCGCCAAAACCGCACAGGGCCGCAAGATCGGCGCGGGCGGCAGGATCGGAAGGGGTTTTGTGGGTTTGCTCATCAGCCCGCATCTGGATGCGGTGTTCAACGCCGCGCAAGAATTCGTAGGCGGCGTCCAGAATTGCCCGATCGGCGCCATCCACTCGTCCGTGTTCGGACAAAGCCAAAAGTGCGCCGCGGGTGGTTTGGGCGCGCAAAGCACTGATGCGCCCGCCCAGAATGAGCTGCTGGGTTTGGGCAAAAAGCTCAATATCGCGGATCCCGCCACGGCCAAGCTTGACGTCAAACACCGGCTCGTCGAGGTCGGCAGACTGTTTCACGCTGCGGATTTGGCGTTTGATGGAATGGACATCGGCAATCGCTGCGTAATCGAGGTGGCGGCGCCAGATGAAGCTCTGCAGCCCGGCAAGGAATTCCGCGCCAGCGATCGGATCGCCGGCGCAAACGCGCGCCTTGATGAAGGCCGCGCGCTCCCAGTTTTGCCCGAGCGTCTGATAATAGTGCTCCGCAGACGCCGTTGAGACCGCCGGCGGCGTTGAGCCGGGATCGGGGCGTAGGCGCAGATCGGTGCGAAATACATAGCCATCCGCCGTTTGCTCTTCGAGCAGCTTGACCAGCAACTGGGCGATGCGCACGCCAAGCCGGCCCGCCTCGCGACCCGGCGGCGTCGCCAACAGGCTGCGATCGTAAAAAACGGTCACGTCGATATCGCTGGAATAGTTCAGCTCGAAGGCGCCATGCTTGCCCATGGCGATCAAGATCAGGCCGGGAATAGGGCCGCGGGCGGGATCATCGCCAGCCAAGAGATCGCCGCTTGCCGCCAGATCGCGCGCGATCACGCCAACCGCGGTCTTCATGGCCTGGTCAGCAAAATCAGACAATGCCCGCGTCACCTCATCCAGCCCCCAACGCCCGGCAAGATCGGCCAAGGCAACGGTCAGATGCATTTGGCCTTTGGCTTTGCGCATCTGCGCCATGGCGTCGGCCTGGGGCAAGGCGGCCGCGTTTTCCAGGTGCGCACACGTCGCCCGAAACGCCGCAACCGGGCCGTCCGAACACAGACGATCGAGCGTATCGGGAAAACGCGCGCACAACCGGGAAAGATAGGGGGCATGAGTGCAAGCCGATTCAATAACGGCTGGCCAATCAGCGCCGACAGGAGAGATTGCGCCGCTCATGCCGGCGCCTTTGCGGCAATGTCTGCTGGATCGAGCGGCAGGATCAGCCGCGCCTCCAAGCCAGGCCCGGCCGGCCCTTGCAATCCGTCGCTCAGTGAAAATTGGCCCTGGTGCAATTCTGCAACCGCATCCACCAGGCTCAATCCCAAACCGGCGCCCGGGGTCGTGCGGGCGCTTTCCAGCCGCACCCAACGCTCTTTCACCCGCTCACGCTCGCCAACCGGCACTCCTGGTCCGCTGTCGATTACCGCCAACCGCACAAACCCGGCGGACGCCCGCCCGGCCTCAACCCGGATCCGGCCGCCGGGCGGTGTGTATTTGATCGCGTTCTCGATCAGATTGGACAGCGCCTGGGTGAGCAAGCCATTGTCGCCGCGGCCGTTCAGATCGGCCGCAATGTCAGCCTCAAGCGTCAGGCCGTCTTCTTCCATCAAAGGCCCGAGAAACTCGACCAAATTTTCAACAATACGGGTGAAATCGACCGCCTCGAACCGCCAGCCGGCGGCCGCCTGAACCTTCGCCAGCCGCAGTATGGAGCCGAATGTGGTCAGCACCTGCTCGCTTTCATCCAGTGCATAGCGGAGAGCCTCACGGTCGCGCTCGCTATCGGGCTGGCGGTCCAGAGCTTGCTCCAAATTGAGCTTCAGCCGGGTCAGCGGGCTTTTCAGATCATGGGCGATCGCGTCGCCGGCGGTGCGCGAGGAATGCACCAGCCGTTCAATGCGGCTCAGCATCGCGTTGATGTCTTGGCCGAGGCGATCAAACTCATCGCCGCCGCCAAGCACCGGCGCCCGGCGCGTCAAATCGCCGGCCATCACATCGCGCGCCGTGCGCGACAGGGCCTCGGCGCGCCGCGCGGCCTGACGGCTCGCGACGTAACCGGCCGCCAGTGAAAATCCGAGACCGGCAAGCGCGCCCCACCAGATCGCGCCGGACATCCGGCTGACGATCGCATTGGCGTCGCCCATGTCGCGTGCGACCAGCAGGATCGGGCCATTCAGCAACCGGCCAACGCGCCCGCGCGCATGTTTGCGCACCGAGCGGCCATCCTCCAGCTTCTGATCGAACCGGAAAAACACCCGTTGGCTTTCCGTCGTCGGCCATTGCGGCAAGCGATCAAAGCTGCCGGTCATCACTTCGCCGTCCTGGTCGGCCAGCACATAAAGACCGGCGCCGCCTTCTTCCATGCGGGTGATCACGTCTTCGTTCAGTCGGCGCATGCCGCCTTCGCTGTAGAGCTGCGCCAAAACGGTAAACTCCGCGTCCACCGCCTCGTCTGCGTCGCGCTGCAATTGGCCGGCAGTGGTGGAGTACACCGCCACCAACAGCACGGCCGCAAACAGGGCAAACATCGCCGCTTGCGCCATGGCCAAACGGAACGTGGCGGTATTGAGCAGGCGACGCAGTTCAGCCGGCGCCCCGCGCAGAATGTCACGCTTCCAAACGATAACCCGCCCCACGCACGGTGTGCAGCAATGGTCGGTCAAAATCCTTGTCGATCTTGCCGCGCAGCCGCGAGACATGCACGTCGATCACATTGGTCATCGGATCAAAATGATAATCCCAAACTTTTTCCAACAGCATGGTGCGGGTGACGACCTGGCCGGCATGGCGCATCAAGAATTCTAACAGCCGGAATTCCCGCGGCTGAAGCGTGATCTCCGTGGCGCCGCGGAACACGGTGCGGGCAAGCAGATCCATCTCCAGATCGCCGACGGTGAGCTTGGTCACCGGCTCGCGGTCGCGCCCGTTCCACACCGCCCGCACGCGAGCAAGGATTTCGCGCATCGAGGCGCCCTTGACCAGATAGTCATTGGCGCCTGCTTCAAGGCCCTCGACGCGATGATCCTCTTCGCCCAATTGCGACAAGAACACCACCGGCGCCGACAGCCCCGAGGCCCGCAGGGAGGTGATGACGGAAACCCCGTCGCGTTTGGGCAACATGCGATCGAGCACGATCACATCATAAATCCCTTCGCGGGCGCGGGCCTCGCCGTTCTCGCCATCGGCGGCGACGTCAACTTCATGACCGTCTTCCTGCAAAGCGCGACTTAACGCGCCGGCCAGTGAAGGATCGTCTTCGACGACGAGAACGCGCATGGCTTTTCCTTCAGCTTTGCCCCGGATCGACCGCTGCGAAAAAGCGACGGCCATTGCGGGTTTCAAATTGCAGCATCACCGGCTTGGCAGTTTTCTTGGCGCTGGCAATCGCTGCATTGAGATCGCCAATCGCCCGGACCGGGCGGCCATCGGCTGCAACCAACACCATCCCGGCGCGCACGCCTTGGCGGGTCAACGGGCTGTCATCATCGACATCGTCAATGATCAACCCAACAGTGGTTTCCGGCAGATCGAGCCGTTCACGGTCCTGCGGCGCAATTGCCCGCAAATCCATGCCCAACGCGCTGGCCTTTTGCGGCTGGGTCGGTGCGTCGCGCGGCGGCATCCGGCCGCTGCGGTCAAGACCGGCAAGCTGTTGGGCTGTCGGGCGCTCAGCGAGAACGACGCTTGTGGTTTGACGCCGGCCATCGCGCAAATAATCGAGCCGCGCCGGCTTGCCGACGGTCAGCCCGCCGATCTTGCGGGTCAGGTCGCGCTGGTCTTCAACCTCTGCGCCATTGATCGACACGATCAGATCGCCTTCTTTGAGGCCCGCTTTCGAGGCCGGCGTATCGGGCGTGACATTCGACACCAAAGCGCCCTTTGCGCCGTCCAGACCGAGGCTCTTGGCCATGGTCTCATCGACCTGCTGGACCTGCACGCCGAGATAGCCGCGGCTGATCTTGCCCGACGACAAGAGCTGATCGACGACATTAGCGGCGGTGTCGGCCGGAATGGCAAAGCCGATGCCGGCATTGTCGCCCGAGCGGGAATAGATCGCAGAGTTCACCCCGATGACGCGGCCCTGTAGGTCAAACGACGGGCCGCCCGAATTACCACGATTGATCGGGGCGTCGATCTGCATGAAATCGACATAAGAGCCGCCCTGACGGCGGCCCTTGGCCGAAACGATGCCGGCGGTGGCGGTGCCTTCCAGGCCGAACGGATTGCCGACCGCAACCACCCAATCGCCAACGCGGACGCGCTTGGAGGCATCGCGGTCAAAAGCGACATAGGGGAAACGCCCACCGCCGCGCACACGCAATACGGCGAGATCGGTTTCCTCATCGCGCCCGACAATGTCAGCTTTCAGATCTTTTCCATCGCTCGTCTTCACTGTGATGTCGGTTGCGTTTTCTACGACATGGTTGTTGGTCACCACAACGCCGGATTCGGCGATAAAGAATCCAGACCCCTGCGCTTCGGTGGAGCGCGGTCGGCGCGGCGTTTCGCCGCGAGGCATCCCGAAGCGGCGGAGAAACTCCTCCATTTCGGGCGGGATTTCCTGATTGCCCTCTTCCTGGGTGACTTTCACTTTGACGTCGATAGACACCACCGCCGGGCTGACCTTTTCGATCAGATTGGCGAAACTGCCGGGCGCCCCCATCGGCGGCGCCATGGCCGGCGCTTCGATCCGCTGAGCCGAGGCCGGCGGCGACATCAAGGTTGGAACCGCAGCAAAGCCGGCCGTCAAAGCCGTGGCCGCAGCAGCGGCGAACACCATGCGCTTGGCAAATTTGGCGCTGGAATTGGGCGCACTGGAAGAGTTCGGCATTGGTCCTCTCACATCGGGCAGATCGCCCCTAAACATCGTCATCGGCCGGGCCAGCCCCCGACAGAGGGTAGAGGGCCGCAGCGGCAAAACGGCAATCGGCCTGCCCCGCACCGTTCAAATCCCAAGATGGGGGCATAACTGCGGCAAAACCAGCGCAATCCTGCGCATTCGCCAGCGCAGGCGCGGTTAACGGTCATCGTCACGCCATTCCGGCTCCAGCTGTGGCGCCCCAGCCGGTCGGCGCAGGCGCCAAGCCGCGGCCCCACCGATCGCCAAAAGCAAGAGCGGTCCGCCCCACAACAACCATGTCATGGGGTCAAACGGTGGGCGCAGCAGAATGAAATCCCCGTAACGCTCGGAAAAGTAGCGTCGGACTTGCTCATCACTCTCGCCGGCGGCGATCCGCTCGCGAACGGTGCGGCGCATGTCCATGGCCATGTCCGCCGTTGATTGCGAAATCGGTTCGTTTTCGCAAACAACGCAGCGAATTTCCTGCTCCAGCGCCTGGGCGCGCTGTTCCTGGGCCGGGTCCGGCAAGGTGGCAATCGCAGCGGCAAGGACCAGGGCGGCAATTGTCATATGGCGTCCTCTTCAGGCATCGTCCCTTTCAGGCGTCTTCGTCAGGCGTGAACAGCTCAGACTGTTCCGGCGGACGCTGCGGTGGCTTCTTGCCAAGCCGCTCATACGCCCGCGCCGCCGCCATTCTGCCCCGCGGCGTGCGCATGATGAAGCCCTGTTGCAACAAATACGGTTCGATCACGTCTTCCACTGCGTCGCGCGCTTCCGCTAGCGCCGCCGCCAAAGTCTCTACCCCAACCGGCCCGCCGGAATAGGTCTCCACCAAGGCGGTGAGATAGCGCCGGTCAAGCAGATCGAGCCCATCGCCATCGACCTCCAGCCGTTTCAACGCCGCATCCGCCAGTCGAAGATCAATGGCTGCCCCTTCGGCGTCGGCAAAGTCGCGCACGCGGCGCAAAAGCCGCATCGCGATGCGTGGCGTGCCGCGTGCGCGTCGCGCAATTTCGCGCGCGCCTTCTTCGGTCATCCGTACGCCAAGTTTTTCGCCAGCCCGGCGCACGATCCCGCCCAATTCCTCGGCATCGTAAAATTCAAGGCGGATCGGGATGCCAAATCGATCGCGCAACGGCGTGCCAAGCAGGCCCGCACGGGTCGTGGCGCCGACGAGGGTAAACGGTGCGATATCGATGCGCACGCTGCGCGCGCTTGGGCCTTCACCGATAATGATGTCCATGTGATAATCCTCCATCGCAGGATAGAGAATTTCCTCCACTGCCGGGGCAAGGCGGTGGATTTCGTCGATGAACAGAACGTCGCGCGGCTCCAGATTGGTCAGCAGTGCCGCAAGATCGCCGGCGCGTGCGATCACCGGGCCGGAGGTGGCGCGGAAGCCGACGCCAAGTTCACGCGAGAGAATCTGCGCCATCGTGGTTTTGCCCAAGCCCGGCGGACCAAACAACAGCACGTGGTCCATCGCCTCCGCGCGACCGCGCGCGGCGTCGACGAAAATTTTCAAATTCGCCTTCGCGGCGCGCTGGCCGACAAACTCGTCAAACCCGACCGGACGCAAAGCGCGGTCAATCGGCTCGCCGGTCTGGCGCTCGCCCGAAACGATACGCGAACCGTTCATGGCGCTTGCGCCAGCATTTGGGCTGAAATCGTCAGGGCCAGTCGATAATTCACCGTCTCAGTTTGACGCACCACAGCACTTTGCGCGCCGTCAGCAAAGACGATGACTTCCTGGGTCGGTTCATAGGCCATGAAGATGTAATTGCCGCCCTGACCCGGTCCGATGCGCAGCGCCTTCGGCGTAACGGACACCGACAGCTCCTTGAGCAGCGCGTCGCGCGCGGCGAACCATTGCGGCGGGGTCAGCGCCTGCAACTTCGCCGTTGCTGCTGCGCTATGCACCATCAGCACCTCGATACGCGATTCACTCACCACGTCGCCTCCGGCGCGCACCGGCAGGATCAACCGAAATTGCGGCGGCGGCGGCGGCCCGAGTTTGGCCGGCGCGGCCGCCGGCGCGGCGATGGGCGCAGGAGCGGTGGCGCACGCGGCGAGCGAAGCGCCGAGGCTCATACTCAAAGCGGCTTTCAATAAGCGGCTCATGCATTCACCTCCTTGAGGGCAGCGCGAATGAGCGCCGGCACAGCGATCTCGCCGTCCATGGCTTTGGCGGCCGCGGCCACCGCGCGGGCGGCAGTCTGTTGGTCAATACCAAGATTGATCAGCGCCGACACCGCCTCGCTGCGCGGGCCTGCCTGGGTTTGCGCCGGGTCGGGCGCACGCCTTTGCCCGTTCGGGCCATCGGCGTGGCTGGCGGCAAAGAAACCGCGCGGCGCAGACTTGCCGGCAAGCTCAGTGACAATCCGTGCGGCGAGCTTGGGACCAACGCCATTAGCGCGCGCGAAACTTGCCTTGTCTTGCACTGCCAAGGCGTCCGCCAATTCGTTGGGGCCGAGGGTGTCAAGAATGTTCAGCGCCACCCGCGCGCCAACGCCCGGCGCCGATTGAAGATGCGCAAACCAGGCGCGCTCATCCTCGCTCAAAAAGCCATAAAGCCGGATCGCGTCTTCGCGCACATGCGTTTCGATATGCAGCTGAACGCCCGACCCGACGCTCAACCGGCCGAGCGTGCGCCCGCCCGCCTGCGCGACATAGCCAACCCCGCCGACATCGATCAGCACGGCGTCTTCGCCCAGGGCCGTGACAGTTCCACGAAGCAATCCGATCATGACGCGCTCATCCGCCGCTTATAGCCGCCATGCGCCGCGTCACACAGCGCCACGGCCAGCGCGTCTGCCGCATCGGCATTGACCTTGCCAGCGGTCGGCAACAGCCGCTGCACCATGAACGCGATTTGGGTTTTGTCCGCCTGACCGGAGCCGACCAGCGATTTCTTGATCGTCGCGGGCGGATATTCACCGATGCTCAGGCCCGCCTGCGCCAAAGCCACCATCGCTGCGCCGCGCGCCTGGCCAAGCGCCAGAGCCGCGCGGGGATTGTTGTTGACATAAGTCTCTTCGATCGCAGCGGTGTCTGGCGCGTGCGCTTGCGCGACCGCGATCAATTCGGCATGGATCGTTGCCAAGCGCAAGGCGAGCGGCGCTTTTATATTGGGCGTGATCACCCCGTGGGCGACATAGGAGAGCCGTGGCCCGTCAGCGAGGATGATCCCCCAGCCACAATGATTAAGGCCGGGATCGACGCCGAGGAGGCGCAAGGATGAAGTCATGCCGAAGCGCTAGCAGATTCGATGTGAACAGAACATTAAAGGAACGCCGCACCCGGCCCTTCCCCACTGCCGCGACGCGCGCGACAATGGCGAATGGTTCGTGGATTGATCTTTGTTTCGGCGCTGGCGGTTGGCGCCTGCAGCCCGCCGCAGCAACCGGCGCCGGCTCCGAACTCAGCGCCATCTCTTCCGGCAGCGCCCCTCACGGCCGAAGAGCTGAACGCCCGCGCCGGCGCGCGCGACGCCGATATCGCCCGGCTCATGAAAACCGCGGCCCCATATCGGCGCGGCGGCCGCTTTGGTTTGGTTTTGCTCACGCCGGACGGCGCAGGCTTGCCCGATGCGCTTGACGAAGCCGCTTGGGCGCCAATCGCGGCGCGCCTCCAAGGCCGATTTGGCGCTCTCACGCGGCTGACCCCAATGCAGGTTGAGCTGGCGCAATCGCCCGATCTGCCTGGCGTTGCGCCCGCCGAAGCGATCCGCCGCGCTGGCGCGATGCAGCGGCTCGATTACATCCTGATCTACCGTGTCGATCTGTCGGAAACGCGCACTGGCGGGATACTTGATCGCGGCCGCGCCAGCGCGTCCGCGCGGGTGGAGGCGAGTGTGCTTGACGTCGCCAGCGGTGGGCTGATCGCCAGCGCCAGCGCCACCAGCCAAAGCACGCCCGAAGACAAGCGCGCCGCACCAGACAGCGCCCGCGCTGCGGCCCTCACCGCACTCGGGCCGGAATTGGAAGCCATGGCGCGCGATCTGGATGCGCAAGCCATGCGCGCGGCCGCCGGCGGCCAATGACGAACGCCCGATGAGCAACGCCGACCGCCCCGACACGCCCGATCTCTCTGCCCTGCCGGAAGAGGATGCGCCGGGGCGCACGAAAACCCGCGGCATCGATGTGATCGGCGACTATCTCAACCGGCTGCCAACGAAACCCGGCGTCTACCGCATGATCGGCGCCGACGGCGAAGTGCTCTATGTCGGCAAGGCCAAGAATATCAAGAACCGGGTGAGCCAGTACGCCGCCGGGCGCGGCCACGGCAATCATATCACCCGCATGGTGCATTTGACCGAGGCGATGGATTTCATCGTCACCGCCACCGAAACCGAAGCGCTGCTCTTGGAAGCCAATATGATCAAGCGGCTGCGGCCGCGTTTCAACGTGCTGCTGCGCGACGACAAGAGCTTTCCCTATATCGCCATCCGCACCGATCATCGCAGCGCCGCCCTGCAAAAGCACCGCGGCGCCAAGAGTTTCAAGGGCGAGTTTTTCGGGCCGTTTGCGTCAGCTTCTGCGGTCAATCGCACGCTCAACACGCTGCAAAAGGCCTTTCTTCTGCGCAGCTGCTCCGACAGCACCTACAGCGCCCGCACGCGACCGTGCATGCTGTATCAGATCAAACGCTGCGCCGGGCCATGCGTGGATCTGATTTCCCAGAGCGATTATGACAGCCTGGTCGCCGACGCCGCCGCCTTTCTGCGCGGCAAGAGCGCGCAATTGCAGGAGCGGCTGTCAACAGACATGCACGAAGCCGCCGAGACGCTGGAGTTCGAACGCGCCGCTACCTTGCGCAACCGAATCCGCGCGCTTGCCGCGGTGCGCGCCACCCAAGGCATCAATGCCCAAACGATCGAAGACGCCGATGTGTTCGCCGTGCATATGGATGGCGGACAAAGCTGTGTGCAGGTGTTTTTCTTCCGGGCTGGTCAGAACTGGGGCAATCGCGCCTACTTCCCCAAGCATGAGCGCGACGCAGATGCCGGCGACGTGCTCGCCTCCCTGCTGAGCCAATTCTATGACGACAAGGAGCCGCCGCCCTTGGTCCTGCTGAATGTCGACATTCCGGAACCGGAGCTTGTGGCCGAAGCCCTAGGCATCAAGGCCGACTGCAAGGTCGAGGTGCGCCGGCCCGAACGCGGCGAAAAGCGCGAGATTGTCGATCAAGCCGCGCTCAATGCCCGCGAGGCCTTGTCGCGCCGGCTTGCCGAGACCGGTTCAATCGCGAAACTCCTGGAAGGCGTGGCGGATGTCTTCAGCCTGAAGGCGCCGCCAGAGCGCATCGAGGTCTATGACAATTCCCATGTGCAAGGCACAAACGCTGTCGGCGCCATGATCGTCGCCGGCCCCAACGGTTTTCAGAAAAACCAATACCGCAAGTTTAACATGACGGGCGAAGAGGCGGGCGATGATTTCGCCATGATGGCCCTGATGTTGAAGCGCCGCTTTGCCCGCCTGGTCAAAGCCGGCGATAGTCCGGATATGGACAATCCGCCGGCGGCGCGCAGCGATGGCGGCGTCGATTTCTCCAAGGACACTGACGCCAGCGATGAAAAGTTTGCGCAATGGCCAGACCTCGTGCTGATCGACGGCGGCGAGGGCCAGTTGTCGGCCGTACGGGAGGCGCTGAAAGACATGGCTGTGTTTGACAAGGTCATGATCGTGGCGATCGCCAAGGGCGTGGACCGCGACGCCGGGCGTGAGCGCTTTTTCATCCATGGCAAGCCGGCCTTCAGGCTCGATGAAAAGAGCCCGGTGCTCTATTATTTGCAGCGCTTGCGCGACGAAGCGCACCGCTTCGCGATCGGCATCCACCGCGCCAAGCGCGCCGCCGAAGCCGCGCGCAATCCGCTCGACGAGATTGACGGCGTCGGCCCTTCCCGCAAGAAAGCGCTGCTGGCGCGGTTTGGGTCCGCGCGCGGGGTGGCGCGGGCTGCGCTCGCTGATCTTGAACAGGTCGATGGCGTTTCAAGCGCGCTGGCGCGGAGGATTTATGAGCATTTCCACCCCGGCCCCTGAAGCCAGGCCGGCACGCATCAGCCCGTGGCCAAGCATCCTCAGCGCCAGCCGCGCTGCGGCGGGCCTCGCGATTGCGGGCCTTCTGCTGTGGGGCGATCACGCCTACTTCGTCTATGGCAAGACGGTTGGCGCCTGGATCTATGTTGCTGCGTTCGTGCTGTTTGGCGCCGCCGCTTTGTCTGACGCCGCCGATGGCTGGCTGGCGCGCAAACTCAACGCGACGAGCCTATTTGGCGCCGCCCTCGACCACGCCGCCGACAAGGTGTTAACGACCGCAACACTTGCCGCGCTCGCAATCACCCAATTGCCGACCGATCTGATCGCCGCAGCACTCATTCTGATCGCCCGCGACATGCTGATGGCTGGCCTGCGAGAGGGTCTTGTAGCGCAGGGCGCGCGCGCCGCGCAGGTCGACGCCTGGGGCAAGTGGAAGACCATTGTGCTGATGACTGCCATCGGCGTTGTGCTGCTGGCGCAGGCGCTGGCGGCCTCCCAGATCGCGCTCGGTGCGCTCGACACGCTGTTTTTTGTCGCCCGGTTTGGCCTTTGGGCGGCCACGGCGCTCGCGGTGGTCAGCGCTGGGCGCTACCTCGCCCAGGCCAGCCGCCACTGAAATTTCACCAATTTCACGCTACATCAATCCCATTCTGCAACCCTGAGCTTATTGCCCGGGGTTTGCACGCATGGTTTTGATCACCACAGCCGCGATTGGCCCTTCCGCCCTCGCCGACCCCCTGCGCGACAGCAAACAGCGCTGTCGCGCCATCAGGGAAACGTCGCTGCGGGGCAAGATCGTGCATCGCCGGTTTCGACCGTTCTTCGCGAATCCAGCGGCAGCAAACCGGTTCGGCTATGCCTCACTTGAGGCGCTGCCTGGGGCCAGCGCTGTCCGCGCTGTGCTCAATGATGACAGCCGCCAAGCCCCGGAGGGCGCCTGGAGGAGGTTGCGCGGCGGTCAAAGCGTCGTCGGCCGGCGCACCCTGCGGCGCGTCACCGTCGAACCGTTGCGCGCCGACGTGATGTGTGTTGTCTGGTCTGGGACGGAAAACCTTGCGCGGCGATAGCGGTGGTGGATGGCGCGCGAAGAGCGCACACAGCGAGCACAGCCCGCCCAGCGCGACGCCCAGATCCTTGCCGAAAGCGCCGCCCGCGCCAAGACGCGGTTTTTGGCCGGCGCCGCGCACGATATGCGCACGCCGCTGCATGGCGCGATGGGGCGGCTGCGGGAGCCCAGCCAGGCGCGGCCGGTCGTGCGCGAAGGGCGCGTGCCTGCAAAGCGCTGGAGACGTGCCCGCGGTAGCTGCATCATATCGATGACATTCGCGATTGTGCGGCGCTGGAGCCGTGCTCCAACCCGTTCGTGAATGCGCCGCTTGATCTGGCGGCCGCACTCGAAGAAGCGCTTGCCACGATTGCGGCCGATGCCGCGACTTTAGGCCTTGGTCTGCGGCTGGAGCTGGAGATGCTGAGCGCGCAGCGCTTCATCGGCGATGAGCGCCAGGTGCGCCGTATTGCACTGGGACTGCTGGAAGAGGCCCTGCGGCGTCGACCAGATTATGAGATCGTGCTGGAAGCCCAAAGCAACGACGATGACTTTGTGCTGAGTGTCAGGGCGCCGGGCGCGCATGGCGGATGAGCGCACTCCATGGCCAGCGACAATCCGGCGGAGGGGATGCAAATGGCGCGAGCCCTATCAACCGCCATGGGCGGCGTCTTGATCGAACGCGCCGGCCAAGCCGGCCGCTGACGGGCCGAAGACAGCGCCCGCGGGATCCCGGCCGCGGCCAGCCGCACTTATGATTTCGTGCGGATAGATTTGCAGATGCCCGGCGTGGACGGACCGGAGGCCGTCCCGCGCGTGAGCGTGAGCTTGCGCAAGACGCCGTGGGCGCAGATGCCCATCACAGCGGTGCGCAAGACGGCCACGCCTGGCAATGCCGAAGACATCGACGAAGCCGGCATGCACGCGTTTGTGCACAAGCCGCTGAATGTACGCAAACTGGCCGAAGCCATCGCATTGCTCACCCAGCCAACCACCGCGCCTGGATCAATCGAGACGGCGGAACTCAATCAGATTGAGCAGAAAGATGACAATGACAAAGCCGACAATCACAGTCAGGGCGGCCATGGACGGATCCTCAAATTGAAACGCAGACCACGCCCATAGCCGCCTTCGCTGCGCTTGGCGAGCCCCCGCGAACCCCATACAGGTGCTGGATGTTGACCGCGATCCAAAGCCAGCTGAACCCGATCATCATGCCGGCTTATCGGCTCTGTTGGCGGCTGAGCCGCGGCTTGACGCTCGGCGTCCGCGTTTTGGCCGCCGATGAGGCCGGCCGAATTATGCTGGTGCGTCACACCTATCGCCCAGGGTGGTATCTGCCTGGCGGTGGGGTTGAGCCGGGCGAAACCGCAGAATCCGCAGCAGTTCGTGAATTGGCTGAAGAGGCCGGCTTGCAAGCAACCGCGCCAATGGAGCTGATCGGCCTTTACAGCAATCACCACAGTCATCGCGGCGATCATGTTGCGCTTTATCGCGCGCCGGCAGTCGTCGCCTGCCCGCCCGACAGCGCGATGGAAATCGCTGAGCGCGGCTTTTTTGATCGCGCCGCCTTGCCGGACGCCGTCACCGCCGGCACGCGCCGGCGCCTCGCAGAGGCTTATGATGGCGCGCCCCAAGCGGCGCACTGGTGATCACATCGCCGCAGCAAGCTTGACGGCGGCGGCCTCAAACGCGCTTGCGTCGAACCCGCGCATACTGAGCGACAAAACATCTTCGCCTTTGCGCGCGATGATGAGCCCTTCGATCTGACCATCTTCCAAGGGCGTCAGCCCCATCAGACTTTCTTCGCCCACGCCTTCAAGGGCGCCAACCTTGGCGTAGGCATTCATCAGGGCAGCCTTTTGATCCTCGTAGAATGTCGCGCCGAGCTCAGCCGCCAAGGCCGGCTCCATCCGCGATTTGCGCCAAATCGTCGCCACCAGAACGCGCGGTCCTTGCGGTTGATCGACGCCCATCCAGGTGCAGCCAGGATGCCCAACGCCATTGGCGGCGTCCTCGGTGGCCGAGGCAATGCCGGCGCCAAGGACGGCTTCTACATCGAGTTGGTCGAGTGTTGGGCAGACCGTGTCGACGATCTTGGTCGGCGATGGCGCATCAAGCGCCCCGGTGCTCGCGTTGCCGCCGGCCGGACCACACGCCGCCAGGGCCACCGCTGGGGCCATGCCCAACCACCCGCGGCGCATCATCGGTTTTTGCGCCGCACCAGACGGGAGTATTCGTGGATCAAGGTTTCGCTGATTTCGCCAGGCTTGTAACTGATCCCGGCGATTTCGCGCACCGGGCTGATCTCGGCCGCCGAGCCAGTCAGCCAAACTTCCGAAAAGCTGGCGAGTTCGCCGGGCCAAATCGTCCGTTCAACCACTTCATAGCCGCTTTCGCGCGCCAAACCCATGACCGTTTGACGCGTGATGCCGTTCAAGAACACGTCGGCTGTCGGGGTATGGATCGCGCCGTCGCGTACAAAGAAGATGTTGGCGCCGGTCGCTTCAGCGACCTGCCCGCGCCAATCGAGCATCAAAGCGTCCTGGAAGCCGGCATTTTCCGCCGCGTGTTTGGACAGGGTGCAAATCATATAAAGCCCAGCCGCCTTGGCCTCGCACGGAGCGGTATGGGGCGCCGGGCGCGCCCAGGGCGCCATCATCAGACGGATGCCTTTCATCCGATCCGGGAAATAATCGCCCCAATGCCACGCCGCGACCGCAACATTGATGCGGTTGCCTTGCGCCGAAACACCCATCTTTTCTGACCCGCGCCACGCAACCGCGCGGACATAGGCGTCGCCCAAGCCGGATCTGGCCACCGTTTCTTGTTTGGCCTTGTCCAGTTCATCAACGGTATAAGGCAGTTCAAAACCCAGCAGTTTTGCAGATTTGTGCAGCCGCTGGGAATGGCGCCGGCTCTCAAATATCTCCCCATCATAGGCCCGCTCACCCTCAAAGACGGCGGAGGCGTAATGCAAGGCATGAGTTAGAATATGAACATTGGCCTCCCGCCAAGGCACGAAAGCCCCGTTCAGCCAGATCCAGCCATCGCGATCATGATACGGCGCTTCAGCCATGCCGCTTCCTTTGCGCTTGAGTTCGCCCACTCCTCGCACCATTCTTCCCCCGCGCACGCCGTGTCAACCGAGAGGGCGCTTACGTTTGCCGCAGTCCCAGTCCCGCGCCGACGCCGAAGGCCGCCTTTATCTGCGCGCCGCAGAGCTTGACCGCGCCAGCGCCGACCTGTTCGCCGCCGCCCGCGCCTTCTGGCGCTCCGCCGAGGCGCCATTGCGCGCGCTTGGCCTGGGTGGCGCCCATTATCGCGCGATGAGCGCCATTCGCCGCGCGCCCGGCCTGCGCGTTGGTCAGCTGCAAGAGGCGCTCGGCGTGCGCAAGCAAAGCCTGGCGCGGGTGCTGAGCGAGCTTGAGGCCGCCGAACTGATCGCCCGCGAACCCGCCGCCAGCGACCGCCGTGCGCGCCGCCTGACCCTCACCGACACCGGCCACGCCGCCGAAGCCCAGGTCAGCGCCGCCCTGCGCGAACGTTTGAGCGAAGTGTTTCGCGCGGCTGGCGCCGAAGCGGTGGCCGGCGCACGCAGCGTCTGGGCCGGTTTGATCGCGCTCGACGCCGAAGGAGCCAAGCCATGACCGCTTCTTTGCCGACCACCGGGGCGATGATCGACGCCCTCGACCGCCCGGCACATATCCTGGTCGTTGACGATGACGACCGCATTCGCGATCTGCTCAAGCGCTATCTGCAGGCCTGCGGCGCGCGCGCCAGCGCCGCCGCTGACGCCGCCGCCGCGCGCAAGTTGCTTACCGCCTTTGAATTCGACCTCCTGGTCATCGATGTGACCATGCCGAAGGAGGACGGCTTCAGCCTAGCGGAAAGCGTGCGTAAAAGCTCCGATGTGCCGATCATCATGCTCACCGCCCGCGGCCTGCCGGAAGACCGCATCAAGGGTCTATCGATCGGCGCCGACGATTATATGCCCAAACCGTTTGAGCCCGAAGAACTGGCGCTGCGGATCAACGCCATTCTGCGCCGCGCCTCCATCCGGCGCGCCGAAGCGCTGACTGAGGCGCGCTTTGGCCCCTTCGTGTTTCATATCCCGCGCGGCGAATTGCGCCGCGACAATCAAACCATTCGCCTCACCGAAGCCGAAGCCACGCTGCTGCGCCTGCTCGCCCAACGCTACGGCGACCCGATCTCACGCGAAGACCTCGCCCGCAAAACCGCCACCGCCATGGAACGCTCCATCGACGTGCAGGTCACGCGCCTGCGCCGCAAAATCGAAGACGATCCCCGCGCGCCGGTGTGGCTGCAAACCGTGCGCGGGGTGGGCTATCGGCTGGCGGTGGATTAGGCCTAGGCCCCATCCCCGCCCAGCGCGCCAAGCCGCTCTTGCCGCTTTGCCCTTGGCGCAAAAGGACGAAGCCACCACGCTTTCTTGGCTGACATGTTTTCTGGCGCGGCGACACTCGGCTCCTCGGTGAGCGCCGCCAAGAGCCCGGCCCCGATCAGCGCGGGGATCAGCGCAATCGGCCAGAGGCCCGCACCGGCTAGGCTCGCCGCCGTCGTGAAAGCGCCGCCAACAAAGCCGTGCGCTATAACCCCGACCCAAGTGGCCCTGTGCTGATCGCCGCGATTGAATTTCGAGCGGTCGCCAGGCTTGTTGAACCGTACCCCAATCAGGCTGGCTGACACACTTGCCGCGACGCAACACAGATAGGCAAGCAAACTGTCGACAGGCTTGAACGTCGCAAGAAGGCTGAACGGGATCGCCATCGCGCAGACCACCGGCGCGACAGCCGCGATGATCTTGGCGTGCTGGGCCGTTTTGGCGTCAATCGGGGCAGCGGTGAGCAAATCCGCCGCTTGTTCGGTTGACACTGTCACCCAGGTCAAGGCGCCTGCCAAGGCCGCCGCGATTACGGCAAACACGCCGGCCGCCGCAGCGACCAGGAACGGCGTCTCAACTTGGCCCTGGAGCGCGCTGCGACCGACGACGAAGATCAGCGGCGCCAGATAGATCAATTGCAGCAGAATTTGGGCCAAAAGCATCGGGTCGCGCCGGATCAAGCGCCATTCCTTGAAGATCATATTGACGGTCCGGCCAGCGCGAAACGGGCGGTTCGCCGCGCGGGGCGCAGCTGTTTTTCCCTCCCCCATGGCCGCAATCGCTGCGGCGTCCTGCGCAAATCGACGCCCCATCGACGCGCATGTCGCGATGAAGGAGAGTGCGCCGAGCGCAAGCAGGATGGCCGCCGCGAGCGGATCGCCAAGCAAGGCGCGCGCTGGGGCCAGGACCCAATGAGCAGGTGGGATGGGCAGCGCCTCGATCTGCTTGGCCAGTGCGCCGAAATCCCGAAACGGGGCGCCGCTGCTGGAGAAGTTATGCCATTGGAACGCCAGAAACACGGCCGCGCCAAGCAGCGCCGAGAGCACCTGGATCAGGGTTCGGGCGTTGCGCGGGCCGAGGCTGCGCATCATGGCCAGCGTCGCAAACACGGCGCCGCTGACCGCCAACCCCGCCATGCCCGCAATGGCGCCAACCCAACTCCACCAGCGCCAATCACTTGCAATCGCACCCCAGATCGCTGTCGACAGCGCGAGCCCGCCATAGAAGGGGATCAGCCGAAAGAACACTCCAACCAAGCGCGCTGTGACAACCGTCAGCGGATCGACAGGCGAGGACAATAACAAGTCAAGATCGCCGCGCGCGTAGAACGCGCTCATCACCGAATTGACAGCCTGCGCCAGCATTAAGGTGAAGACAACAAGGCCAACCCCAGACGACACGATCAGCTCTGCTTTGGTGAGAGGAACGTTTACAAACACGACGATCTGCGCCGCAACCCAACCAAATGCAGCAAACACAGCCACGATGAACAGAACCAGCGGGGCGATCCACACACGCGTCAGTTTCGTCATAAACGCTGCCCGCCAGAACAGGCGCACCTCATGGCCAATCAATCGCCACAGTCCAACACGGGTCGTCACCCCGGTCATGGCGTGAGGCCTTGACCGACAAGATCAAGAAACAGATCCTCCAAGCTCGATTGGGCAAGGCCGGCGCGCGCGCGCAGGTCTTCCAAGGTGCCTTCAGCACGCAACCGACCGCCCTGAATCACCCCGATCCGCGAGGCCATGCGCTCGGCGACTTCCAAGATATGCGTGGTCAAAATGATTGTTGCGCCGGCCGCGCGCCGCTCCGTCAGAATGTCTTTCACCTGCCGGGCGATCGCCGCATCAAGGCCGGTCAGCGGCTCGTCCAGGATTAGCAATTTGGGCTCATGAATAAGGGCGCCAGCAAGGGCTGCCTTTTGCCTCATTCCGCGAGAAAACCCCTCACAACGCTGATCCCGCTGCTCCCACAATTCCAGGCGCTTGAGCAAATCTTCAGCCCGCACACGCCCAAGCTGGGGATCCACGCCCCACAGCGCACAGATGAATTCAAGATATTCAAGCGGCGTCAGCTTATCATACAACAATGGCTCATCAGGAAGCCAAGCGATCAGTTGTTTGGCGGCCCGGCATTCGGCGCGCGCATCAATTCCAAAAACCCGCACATCGCCGCTGTCAGGCGCCAAAAGCCCCGCAACAATCCGCAATGTCGTGGTCTTGCCAGCGCCATTGGGACCAAGCAAGGCATAGAGCTCTCCCGCTTGGACGCCCAGATCGAGCCCATCGACGGCCGATTTGGCGCTGAACCTTTTGGTCAGGCCGGAAATAGCCAATGCAAGCTCTGTCATCTGAAGCCTTCACCCGCCATCAGCCGCGACATTCTCGGGCTCCTTCTCAACGCGCAGGGCCGTGATTTGGTTTCTGGTGCGGCGCAGGATGGCGAAGCGGTAGCCGTGGAAAACGAATACCTGGCCGGGATCGGGGATAGCTTCGGCTTCGTGGATGACAAGCCCCGCCACGGTGACGGCGTGGTCGTCCTTTAGGCTCCAGTTCATCGCGCGGTTCAAATCGCGGATCGGCACCCAGCCATCGACATTGACACTGCCGTCGGGCTGCTGGCGCACGCCGGTGACGGCGATGTCGTGCTCGTCTTTGATGTCGCCGACGATCTCTTCCAGAATGTCTTCCAGCGTCACGAGGCCCTTCAGCGCACCATATTCATCGACCACCAGCGCGAAATGCTCGCGCCGGCGCAGAAACTCCGCGAGTTGATCTTCGGCCGCGGTGGTCTCGGGCACAAACCAGGCCGGGCGCGCCACCGCCATCGGCTCAATGCCGTCGCGGCCCTTCTCGCTGACCGCGCGCAGCAGATCGCGCGCATGCAGCACGCCGACGATGTTTTCCGGCTCGTCCTTGAACAGCGGCAGGCGCGTGTGGCTTGAGGCCATGGCCTGCGCCAGGATTTCACGCGCCGGCAGATCGACATCGAGCATCCGGATCGCCTTGCGGTGCACCATCACGTCGGCAACTGTCAGATCGCCCAACTCCAGTGCGCCACGCAATCGATCGCGCACGTCGGTTTCCACTGCGCCTTCTTCAGCATGCATTTCCACAGCGCCGCGGATTTCTTCTTGGGCAGCGTAAGCGTCCGGCGCGGCTTCCGGGGTAACGCCGAACAACTTCAAAGTGCGGGTGACAATCCACTGCACCGCGATCACGATCGGCGACAGGATGGTGATGAAAAACTTAGCGAGCGGCGCCACCGCCAAGGCCGTCTTTTCAGGGTAGGCAATGGCATAAGTTTTCGGCAGCACTTCAGCAAAGATCAACACGATGATTGTGGTCACGCCGGTCGCCACCGCAACGCCGATATCGCCAAGCGGCGCGGTGAGCAGCGAGGTCGTCACCGCCGCGGCCATGGTATTAAGCAAATTGTTGCCAAGCAGCAGCGCGCCAATCGTGCGCTCGCGCCGCTCCAGCAATTTGTTCACCCGCTTGGCCCCAGCGTCACCATCCTTTTCCAATTGATGCAGGCGCGCGCGCGAGGCCGCCGTAATGCCGGTCTCGGCGGCCGAAAAGAAGCCGGAAATGACAGCCAAGACCGCCGCACATAATGCAGCGATGCCCACAGCGGTCAGAATGGTTTCAAGCGGCATGACAGGTCAGGTCTCTTCTGCGAGGAATGCGCGCAGTGCGCCATCATCAACGCCTTTGGCCACAAACGTCGCGCCGACGGCGCGCGCCAGGATCAGCGTCAATCGTCCGTGTTCGGCTTTCTTGTCGGCGCGCATATGGGCAAGCAGCCGATCGGCGTCATAGGGCGCGCCGGGCAGCGCGCGCGGACGGATCTCAAACCCAAGCGCGGCGAGTGCGCCTTGGGCGGCCTGCGCATCGGATGCTCCGCATAGGCCCAGCTGCGCTGAAAACGCCAGCGCCTGGCCCATACCGCAGGCCACCGCTTCGCCATGCAACAGCGCCCCGTCAAAGCCGGCTTCGCTCTCATAGGCATGGGCAAAGGTGTGGCCAAGATTGAGCAGAGCGCGTACGCCGGCTTCCCGCTCATCGGCGGCGACGATCCGGGCCTTGGCCCGCACCGAATGGGCGACAGCCTGCGCGCACATTTCGACATCACCGGCGATCACCGCTGCGCCATGGGCGGCGCACCAATCAAAGAACTCCCGATCATCGATCAAGCCATATTTGATCACTTCGGCAAAGCCGGCGCGGCGCTCGCGCTCCGGCAATGTGGCCAGCAAGGCGACATCGGCAAGCACCAGAACCGGCTGATGAAACAGGCCGATCATGTTCTTCCCCCCAGCCGCATCGATCGCCGTCTTGCCGCCGACGGAACTGTCAACCTGCGCCAGAAGCGTGGTTGGGATCTGGACATAATCGGCGCCGCGCTTAAGCACGCCGGCGGCAAACCCCGCCAGATCGCCGATCACGCCGCCGCCAAACGCCACGACCAAATCGCCGCGTTCCAGCCCAAAGCCGAGCAACGCCTCGCAAACATGGCGCAAACCGTCCCAGCTCTTGGCCGCTTCTCCGGGCGCAACGGTGACAACCTCAAACGGCAAGCCAGCTGCGTTCAGAGAAGCCGCCAATGCCGGCCCATGCAGCGCCCAAACGGTTTCGTCGCTGACGACGCCAAGCCTTGCCCGCGGCTTCACCGCCGCAATCCATGCGCCGGCCTGCGCCAACACGCCTGCCCCAATCACAACATTATAGCTGCGCGCGCCGAGATCGACGGTGACGCTCAGCGGTTCTTGCGCGTTCATGGCGGTCCTGCACTCTCCGGCGCGAAACGCAGCGCAACGGCCGCCAAACATGCTTCCAGCACCGCCAGATGCGGCCCTGGCCCCGACGCCACAACTGCATCGGCCTGCGCATAAATCGGATAGCGCGTTTCCATCAGCCCCGCCATCACCGCACGCGGATCGGCGGCTTTCAGAAGCGGGCGATTGTCGCGTTTTTCAACCCGGCGCATCAGCACATCAAGATCAGCGCGCAACCAGATCGAAAAACCTTCGCGTGCAATCGAAGCGCGCGTCTCTGGATCGATGTAAGCGCCGCCGCCGGTGGCCAACACCAAGGGACCGCTGCGCATCAAGCGGGCGATGACCTGGCGCTCGCCGCGGCGAAACTCCGGCTCGCCATGGCGGGCAAAGATGTCCTGCACGCTTTCGCCGGCGGCGCGCTCAATCTCCACATCAGCGTCTGCAAACGGCAAAGACAGGGCCGCCGCCAGGCGCCGGCCGATCACGCTCTTGCCCGCGCCCATCAACCCGACCAGCACAACCGGCCGGTCAATCTTGCGCGCCAGAGCCGCGACATCGCGGCCGCTCGCACCGCTAAAGGCGGCGATTGGCGCGTTGGCGTCAAGGCTGACCTCAGCCACAGAGCGGCTCCCACCCACAAAGCGCGCCGCCCGATGCGGCCGCGTCTGGAATCTGGCCCCATTTTGCGTTCAAAAGCGTTCGTCCGCAACGCGTTCCGATTCGGGACAGCCACGCCGGACAGGAGCTTGACCCTTGGCCCGTCGTCGATCGTTCCGTTCCGCCCGCCGCCTCACCCCAGAGCAGCGCCGTTTGCGCCTGCTTGCCGCGCTCGGGGGCCTTGTAATCGCCTTGGTCGCGATGCAGCTGTTTGCCGGCCGGATCGCCGACGGGGCGGCCCCACCGGCGCAAGACATCGAGATCGAATTGCCCGATGCATTCAAAAGCTAAAGTGTTCTTGGCCGCCAGCGCCGCGGCCCTGTGGGCGCTCGCCGCCGCGCCCGCCCTCGCCCAAGGCGGGATCATTGCTGTGGAGACCTTGCCGACGCTCGACAGTTGGGCGGCAAATGGGTTGAACCGCAGCGAACCGGCGCTGCCGCAAACCTTGTGGATCGGATCAGACGCCAGCGCGATCGGCGCAGCTTTTGACAGATTGGAGCGGCCGCTGGGCTCATTGGCGGCGCAAGGATTGGCGCGACGCGCGCTGCTGTCGCCTGGCGCGACGCCCTTCGGCAATGCCCGTGACGCGGAAGTGAAACGGTTTGCCGCGCTTGCCCGGCTGGGATTGGTGGAAGCTCTGCCCGGTATGGTCGCCGGCCGGTTGGCGAATGATCCGCTGGTTGCCCAGTTCGTCGCCCAGGCTGAACTTGCCCAAGCTCAAACCAACGCCGCCTGCGCGCGCGCACGCGCGCTGCAGGGCGACGGTCTGCCGGCCTTTGTGTTGCGCCTGCGCGCCTTTTGTTTTGCCAAAGCCGGCGACGGTACGGCAGCGGGCCTCACGCTTGACCTTGCCCGCGGCCCCAATCCGCCGGCGCCGGGCGCTGAGGAGCGCTGGTGGACGCAGGCGCTGTCGACGCTCTCCGGCGCCGGCGGGCCAAAGCCGGCGGGCCGGTTCGGCGATGTACTGACAGCTTCCGTGTCGCTCGACGCCGGCCTTGCGCCGGGCGCCAATGCGCTGAGCGCCTCTTCGGCCCAGGCGCTGATCCGCTTGACGCGTGATGGCGCCGCCCCCCCAGAACTGCGCCTCGGCGCGGCCAGCCAAGCGCTGCGGTTCGGTTTGATCGATTCCGCCGCCGCCGCCGCCGCCATCGGCCCGGCGCTGGCCGCACCGCCCCCCGCCAAGGGCCGCGCGGCCCCGGCCTTGCCGGCTTTGGCGCAGGGGTTTGCCAATGTGCAAATCGCTGGCGGCGATGAAGATCGCACCCGCGCGCTTGCGGCCAGCCTGCGGGCGGCCGGCGGCGCAGGCGGGCATTTGGCGGCGGCGCGTCTGTACCGCAACGATCTGCGGCGCGCGCGTGCAGCGCCAAGCGAGGCCGCGCCCGCCATCGCGCGCGCGCTCCTGCTGCTTGGTGACGCGTCCGCCGCCCGCGGCTGGGTCGAAGCGTCGGCCGGCGCGCGCACGGAAGCTGCACTCGGCGCGGCTTTGGCGGCAGCGGGCCTTGCTGATCCGGCCCTGGCCATCGCCCGGCGTGTTGACAGTGCGGCCAACGCTGCAATCGCACGGCGCGCAGCGCGCGATATTGCAGCCTTGTCGGCGCTCGGCGCCCCGCTGACCGACACTGCCGCAGCGATAACACTGCGTGCCGATCCCGCCGCCCGGCGCGCCGATCCGGCGCTGTTGGCGCAGCTTGTCACCGCCAGCCAGAACGGCGCGGTTGGTGAAACCGTTGTGCTCGCCGCGGCTGCTTTGGGCGAGGGCGCACAGACACTCGATCCGGCCAGTCTGACCAGCATTATCCAGGCGCTGCGCGCCATTGGCCTCGACGCCGACGCCCGCATGGTGGCCGTCGAAGCGATCCTTGCGGATCTTTCCGCATGAGCCGTGACGGCGCCCGCATCGATGCATTCCTCGAAATGCTGTCGGTCGAGCGCGGCGCCAAGGCCAATACCTTGGCGGCCTATGGCCGCGACCTTGAAGAGGCGCGCAGCCAAATCAGACGCGGATTGATCGGCGCAGGCGCGGCCGACTTGGAGGCCTATGCCGCCGGCCTTGGCGCCCGCGGCCTATCGCCGGCCACCGTGCAAAGGCGGCTGTCGGCATTGCGTCAATTCTATCGCTTCCTGATGCTCGAAGGCGACCGCGCCGACGATCCCACCGCGCGGATTGATCGGCCCAAGCGCGGCCGGCCCTTGCCAAAGACCTTGGAGGTCGAGGGCGTCGATCGGTTGATCGAAGCCGCCGCCGGCCACGCGGATCCCGCCATCGCTGCGCGCGATCGGCTGTTGCTGGAAATGCTTTATGGTGCGGGATTGCGTGTGTCTGAAGCGCTGGCATTGCCGTTGAAAGCAGCGCCCAAGCCGGGACAGCGCCACATCATTCTTGCTGGAAAGGGCGGCAAGGAACGCCTCGCTCCGCTCAGCGCGGCTGCGATCGCTGCGTTTGACGCTTTTCTGCCGCTGCGCGAAAAGCTTCTGCCCAAACCCGGCCCGGTGCGCGAGCGCGCGGTGAAATGGCTGTTCCCCGGCGCTGGCCGCGATGGCCGCCTGACGCGCCGGCGCGCCCAGCAGATTGTCACCGCCGCAGCAGGCGCAGCGGGTCTTGATCCCGCCAAGGTGTCGCCGCACGTGTTGCGCCACGCGTTCGCAACCCATCTGGTCGATGGCGGCGCCGATTTAAGGGTGGTGCAAAAACTGCTCGGCCATGCAGATATCGCCACGACGCAAATCTACACCCATGTCGCAGGCGCACGTTTGAAGGCCGTGGTGGAAAAGTCGCATCCGCTGGCCAAGCCGAAAAAATGAGGCTCAGCCGCGCCGGCCAAACAGTGTTTCGATATCAGCGAGTTTCAATTCAACATAGGTCGGGCGGCCATGATTGCATTGCCCGGAAAAAGGCGTCGATTCCATCTCGCGCAGCAACGCGTTCATTTCTTCAAGCGTGAGCCGACGTCCGGCGCGCACCGACCCGCGGCACGCCATGGAGGAGCACACCTCCTCCAGCCGTTCCTTTAAACTCAACGCCTCGCCCCATTCGGTGATGTCGTCGCAGAGGTCTTTCAACAAGCCCGCCGCATCGATCTGACCGAGCATAGCTGGCGTTTCGCGCACCACCAGCGCACCTGGCCCGAACGGCTCAATCACCAACCCAAGTTCGGCAAATTGCGCCGCCCGCCCCAGCAAGGCTTCGGCCTCAGCGGGATCGAGTTCGACGACATCCGGGATCAGCAGCAGTTGGCGCTTCACCGCGCCTTGCGCCAGCGCCTGCTTCATCCGCTCATAGACCATGCGCTCATGGGCGGCATGCTGGTCAACGATCACCACGCCGTCGCGGGTTTGCGCCAAGATATAGGTTTCGTGCAATTGCGCGCGCGCTGCGCCGAGCGGGTAATCCAGCGCTTCGGCCGCGGCCGCGGGCGCTGCAAACCCGCGCGCGCTTGGCGCCGCCAGATCGGGGATGGCGAGCGCTTCTTCGGCCGCAAGCCAGGCGCGCGCCGCGCCCGTATCGGGCCGATCGCGCGGGCCAAACCAGCCAGGGCGCGGGGCGTCATGGGCGGCGGCGGTTTCCATGACGCCAGCGCCGAGCAGCGGTGGCGCGCCTTGCGGGCGCAGCGCGGCGAGCACATCGCCCGCCACCGTGGTCGAAGCGCGATGGCCATGAGCCGCGAGCGCGTGGCGCAGTGCGCCGACAATCAAACCGCGCACGCTGCCGGAATCGCGGAAGCGCACTTCGGTTTTGGCCGGGTGAACGTTCACATCCACTTCTTCTGGCGACAGATCGACGTACAAAGCCGCCACTGGCCTGCGATCGCGGGCCAGCAGATCCTGATAGGCCGCGCGCACGGCGCCAAGGATCAGTTTGTCCTTCACTGGCCGGCCATTGACGAACAGGTGCTGGTGATCGCCAGCGGTGCGCGAAAAAGTCGGCAGGCCGGCGAAACCTGAAAGCCGCACGCCGTCGCGTTCGGCGTCGATCGCGATCGCATTGGGTGCGAAATCGGCGCCCAGGATCGCCGCCAGGCGTCGCCGGCGACCGTCCGTGTTCGGATCATTCTCCGCGGCCAGCTTCAGCAGGCTGCGGCCGTCGCTGTCGAGGAAGAAGGCCACATCCGCGCGCGCCATGGCGAGGCGCTTCATCGCCTCCATGATGGCCATGGTTTCGGCGCGGGCCGTTTTCATGAATTTCAGCCGCGCGGGCGTGGCAAAGAAAAGATCGCGCACATCCACCGCCGTGCCGCTGGCGCCGGCGCCGGCAAAGGCGGCCGGCCGCACCGGGCTCATCGCGCCGCCTTCGAGATCAATCGCGAAGGCGTCCGCGCAGCCGGCGGCGCGGCTGGTGATCGTCAAGCGGGCGACCGCGCCGATCGAGGGCAACGCTTCGCCGCGAAAGCCCATGGTGAAGATATTGAGCAGATCCACAGCCCCGCCTGGCCCGGCCTGCAGCTTTGAAGTGGCGTGGCGCTCCACCGCCAAAGCCATTTCATCGCGCGGTATGCCGTGGCCGTCGTCTTCGATCAACAAACGCGACAGGCCGCCATTCTCGATTGCAACCCGCACGCGCCGGGCGCCGGCGTCGAGCGCGTTCTCGACAAGCTCTTTGACCGCCGCGGCTGGGCGTTCGATCACTTCGCCGGCGGCGATGCGGTTAATCGCGTCAGGCGGAAGGCGGCGGATCGGCATGAGGCGTTCTGCGCGAGAGAATCATCGCGCCAACATACCATGCCGAGATCGTGCGGGCTTAGAGACCCGGCAGCTTGGACTTGCTGGTGTCGCGGCGCTCGATGGTGACCTGGCCGCCGCCCGTTGCGCGGCGGACAATCTCTTCTTCCTGGATCCGCTTTTGCTCGGCTGCGGCGTCGAGTGGCTTGTTGGCGTCTTTGCCCAACAGGCGATCAGAGAACGCTTCCGACTTGCGCACCACACCGCCGGCTTCCAGATCGATCTGCGAGCGCACATTGGGATCAACCGCGTCGGCGCCGGCGCGCGCGATCAACGCGCGTTCGCCTTCCGATGCGGTCTGGCCGACATCACGGCCGAAAATGGCGGCGCGGGCTTCTGCATCCGGGCGCAGTTCCTGGGGCCGCGGCGCGCCGGGCTGCGGCGGGCGCAGGGCAAAATCCGGCGGCATAACCAAGGGGGCCTTGGTGACAACCTTAAACTCATCGGGCGCGACCTTTTCAGCGCCGATCGCCTGGCGCATGCCGGATGTGCAGCCGTTGGTGCTGAGCGCGGCTGCGGCAATGGCGATCAGGGTCAGCGCTTTGGACACAGAAGGGGCCTCGGCCATGATGGTCTCCGATGCGCGGCAACCGCGCGGGTTTGAACGCTTCTACAAAGCGTCGGCGTGGAAGCCAAGCCGGCGCATGCAGGCCATAAGCTGGAAATGTGACCTTACTTGTCGGCGGTTTTGGGGCGCGGCTCTTCGCCATACAGCATGAAATCAACAATCAGCAGCATCGCGCCGATCGTGATCGCTGCGTCCGCGACGTTGAACACATAATTGAAAAAGTGCGGCCGCCAAATTCCGGAAAAATCCAAAAAATCAACTACATAACCAAATCTTATGCGGTCAATCATGTTGCCAACGGCCCCCCCAACCACCAGGCCCAGGGCCGTCGCCGACAAGAGCCGCGGAGCTTGGCGCATCCACAACAGAAAGATCGTGGCGATTGTGCCGGACAGCCCAACCAGCAGCCAGCGTTCAAATTCAGAACCGGCCTTCAGCAGCCCGAAACTGATGCCGTAATTCTTCACAAAGGTGAGATCGAAGAACGGCGTGATATTGATCTGGCCGATGTCGGGAAGCAGAACGCCGGCCAAAACCCATTGCTTTGAGGTCTGATCGGCCGCCAGAATCAGCGCGGCGAGGGCAAGGCCAAAGCCGAAACGGGAGGGCTGGGCGGTTTCGCTCATGAGGGTCCTGTCATCTCTTTGCCCTGCCTAATCGGTTCAGCGCGCCGGCGCCAGCTTCTGCCTCAGCGGCCATGGCGGGCATCCCACCAGGCAACCGCGTCAGCGTCTCGGGCCGACAGCTCCGGATAGCGCGGATCGGCCCCGACATCTTGGGTGACCCGCCAGGAGCGGGCGCACTTTTTGCCGCTGGCGAGCGTTGGGACCACCCCAATCCCATCCAGCACGAAGGCGCCGGCCGGCGCAGCGCCGGCCTGAACCGTGATGCCTGACGTGATGCACAACTCGGCGAAATCAACGCTTTCGACATCGGCGCGCAAAGCGGCGTCGATGATGAACACCGCTGGGGCGGCCTCCAGCGAGGCCCCAATGCGCTTCTCGCGGCGCTCGATTTCGAGCGCGCCGGTAACAGCCGCCCGCACGCCGCGCAGGCGGGCGATCTTTGCGGCGCTCGCATCGTCGCGCCAGGCCGGCGGCGTTTGGGGAAATGTCTCCAGATGCACGCTTTCGCCTTCGGGAAAGCGCGCGCGCCAGGCTTCATCGGCGGTGAACGGCATGAGGGGTGCAAGCCAAGTGACGAGCCGCTCAAACACGGCATGGAGCGCGGTGCGGCAGGCGCGACGGCGCTCCGCATCCGGACGATCGCAGTACAGCGCGTCTTTGCGCACATCGACATAGAAGGCGCTGAGATCGACATTGCAGAATTCCACAATCGCGCTGAGCGCGTGGCGCATCTGGAACGTCTCATATGCCGTGCGCACCTCGCCATCGAGCTGCAAGAGCCGATGATGCAGCCAACGCTCCAGCAACGGGGCCTTCTCGATCGACAGCGCTTCGTCCGCGCTGAACCCGGCAAGACTGCCGAGCAGATAGCGGATCGTGTTGCGCAGCTTGCGATAGGTTTCGGAGCTTTGATCGATAATGGTTTTGCCGATACGCAATTCGTCGCGATAATCGGCCGCGGCGACCACGAGGCGAAAAATTTCGATGCCGTATTGCTTCTGCAAATCCTGCGGCTCAACCCCGTTGCCGAGCGATTTCGACATTTTGCGGCCCTGCTCATCAACCGTGAAGCCATAGGTCACGACCGCATCATAAGGCGCGCGCCCGCGTGTCGCGCACGATTGCAGCAGCGAAGATTGAAACCAGCCGCGATGCTGGTCGGTGCCTTCCAGATACAAATCCGCCGGCCAAGGCGCGCTGTCGCGTTTGGCGAGCACGAAGGAATGCGTGCAGCCGGAATCAAACCACACATCGAGGATGTCTTCGACCTTCTCGTAATCCTCAGCCTTGTAGGCGGGCCCGAGAAAATCCTGCGCCGGGGTGGACCACCACACATCCGCCCCGCCGCGCTCCATGGCCGCGATGATCCGCGCGTCCACCGCCTTATCCTGCAGGATTTCGCCGCTTGCCTTGTGGATGAAAATGCACAGCGGCACGCCCCAATTGCGCTGGCGCGAAATCAGCCAATCGGGCCGGTCCACGATCATGCCGCGCATGCGGTTCTGGTCGCGGTCGTCCTGGATGCGCTTTTGGCCCCAATCGACGCGCTCGATTTCAGCCAGCGCCACTTGCCGAAGTGTTTTTTTCTCTGCGCACCCGTCCTGCCCCAAGACGTCATACGGACGATCGAGCGCGATGAAAAATTGCGGAGTGTTGCGGAAGATCAATGGCGCGTGCGAGCGCCAGGAATGGGGATATTGGTGCTTTAAGGTTCCGCGCGCCAGGAGGTTTCCCGATGCAATCAGCGCCCCGATCACGGTCTTGTTGGCGGGGCCGTCTTTGCCCAGGTTTTTGCCTTCTAGCTGGATGACTTCCAGCCCCTCAAAACCCGGCGCTTCAGCGGTGAATCTACCGTCGGCGTCGACGGTGAAAGGGATGCCGGTCTGACCGAAATTCTTCACCCAGATGGCAAAGTCGTCGGCGCCATGGCCCGGCGCGGTGTGCACAAAACCCGTGCCGGCGTCGTCAGTGACGTGATCGCCGGCGAGAAGGGGAACGCGGAACCCGTACAATCCTCCTTCGCCCCCTGCGGGAGAAGGTGTCGGCGAAGCCGACGCACGAGCGGCGTTTGCGTCCTCACCCCTCACCCGGCTCGGCTGCGCCTCGCCCCCCTCTCCCGTAAGGGGGCGCCATCCAGCCAAAGGATGGGCGCAAACCACACCCGCCGGATCGAAATTGCCAAGCCGCGTCCAGGTAGCCGCCTTCGCCGCCTTCATCACATCTTCGGCGAGCTTGTCGGCCAGCGCGAGCTTGTCGCCCGGATTCACCCACGGCGCAAAAGCGAGCCCCTGCTCCAGGGATTGCACCTCATAGAGACCGTAAGCGATCGACGGCGAATAACTGATCGCGCGGTTGCCAGGGATCGTCCACGGCGTCGTTGTCCAGATCACCACAGACACGGACGGACCACCGCCTTCGACGATCGGAAACTTCACCCAGATCGTCGTGCTCGTCTTCTCTGCGTACTCGACTTCCGCTTCCGCCAGCGAGGTACGCTCCACCGGGCTCCACATCACCGGCTTGGAGCCGCGATAGACAAGCCCCGTGCGCACCACTTTCAAGAACTCCGCCGCAATCGCAGCTTCGGCGGCAAAGCTCATCGTTGTGTAGTGGCCGGCCCAATCGCCCTCGATGCCGAGGCGGCGAAACTCGGCGAGCTGTTGGGGGATCCACTTGGCGGCATAGTCGCGGCAGGCTTTGCGGAACGTGACCGGATCGACGTCCTGCTTCTTCTTGCCCTGCTTGCGGAAATCTTCCTCAACCTTCCATTCGATCGGCAGGCCGTGGCAATCCCAGCCGGGGATATAGTCGGCGTCAAAGCCCAGCATCTGGCGGGTGCGGACCATGAAGTCCTTGAGGATCTTGTTTTCGGCGTGCCCGATATGGATGGCGCCATTGGCGTAGGGCGGGCCGTCATGCAACACATAGGTCGGGCGGCCCTTTGCGGTGGCGCGCAGGCGATCATAGAGCTTTTCGTCGTCCCAGCGCTTGATCCATTCCGGTTCCTTCTGCGGCAGGCCGGCGCGCATTGGGAAATCGGTCTCAGGCAGGAACAGGGTTTCGCGGTAATCGCGGGCGGATGGCTGGTCGGCCATGGAAACTCCGATGAAAATGGAACGCCGAAGTCCCGGTCGCGCGAGCTAGTCGCGCGCCGGGCGGCGAATTCGGGCAATGCGGGCCGCGAAGATCATCAGGCCCGATAGCATTGCTGAAGCGCGCTGTTAAGCCGGCTGATCGGCGCGCCACATGCCGTCATGGACGACGACGCCGTCTGGCGCCCACAACACGCCAGGCCCATCGCGCAAAGCGAGGTCTTCATGACCGCCGCGCACGCCGCCGGCATAAACCGACCCATCAGGAAAGACGATGACGCCGGCGCGGTCGCGCCGGCCGGCAAAGTCTTGGACGCCGTCACGGGCCGATACGCCCGGCCCCAAAGCGGCGCCGTCAACCCACATGCCAGCATAGCGCCAGCCGGCCGGCGTGGCGCACACTCCCGGGCCATTGCGCCCGCCCAAGCCGTCATAGGCGCCGGCATAGACGCGGCCATCATCCCAGGCGACCAGGCCATGCCTACCGCCTGCGAAGACGTCATCGCCGGCAAAGGCCGAAAAACTGCCCTCCATCAACAGGCCATCACCGTCTTCGGCGCGGGCGGCGGCGGCGCGACCGAGGCCGGCGGCGGCTTCAGCGTCTTGTGCGGCAAGGCGTGCGGCGGCTGCTTCGGCGCGGGCGGCCTCAACCTCGGAGCGGCAATAGAGACCGGCCAAGGCGTCGGCCGTCAGGCGATGGTTGGAAGGCTGGGAAGGATTGGCGTCGTCAGGAGAGCGAAACGCCGTGGCCGCCGCAGAAATTTGGGCGATGGCAAGCCCCGCGGTCATCGCCGCGGCGGACCGCATCAAAGCCCAGACTGCCGCAGCTGATTTGCGTTTCGCCACATCGCTTCCTCTTTCCTGGACTGCAACGATTCGGTCAGGAAAGCTCATTAACAATGGGGAAGCTTGCCCCGCTTGGAAGCCGGGCCGACGCCATGTAGAGCCACGCGATGATTGATCTCACCCACCGCCTCAGCCACGCAGCTGAGCGTGTCCGCCTTGCCCTCGACGCATTGTTGCCGGCCTCTGTCGGCCCCGAGGCGCGCCTGCATGACGCCATGCGCTATGCTACTTTGGCCGGCGGCAAACGCTTGCGGCCCTTCTTGTTGATCGAAGCCGGCCGGCTGTTTGAGGCGGATGAGGATCGCCTGATCCGCGCCGCGGCGGCGGTCGAATGCGTCCACACCTATTCGCTAATCCACGATGACCTTCCCTGCATGGACGATGACGATTTGCGCCGCGGCCAGCCAACGACCCACAAGCAATTCGATGACGCAACGGCCCTCTTGGCCGGCGATGCGCTGCTGACCTTGGCATTTGAAATCCTTGCCGATCCGGCTTGCCATCCCGACCCGCAAATGCGCTGTCTCCTGATTGCGGGCCTGGCCAAAGCCGCCGGCGGCCAAGGCATGGTTGCCGGCCAGATGATCGATATGCTTGCCCCAACGCTGGACATGGACGTTCCCGCCGTCACCCGCATGCATCGGCTCAAGACTGGCGCGCTGATTTCTTACTCCGTGGAGGCCGGCGGGCTGATGGGAGTCGCCAGCGAAGAATGCCGTGTCACTTTGCATCGGTTTGCGAGTGATATTGGCGTTGCGTTTCAGATGGTGGACGATCTGATTGACGCGGAAGGCGACAGCACGGAAGCCGGCAAAGCCGTCGGCAAGGACCAGGCCGCCGGAAAAACCAATTTCGTCAGTTTGTTGGGGGTTGACGGGGCGAAGGAAAGGGTGCGCCTTCTGGCCGCACAGGCGAAAGATCGGCTGGCCATTTTCGGTCCGCGCGCCAAAGTAATGATAGAGGCGGTCGATTTCATCCTTGGCCGTCGCTCTTAAACGGACTGTCACATTAAACGGACTGTCACATTAAACGGACTGTCACATCCGTCGGAAGGACGGCCTTATGCCCATCGCCACCCCGCTGCTCGACCATGTTCATCTGCCCGCCGATCTGCGCGCGTTACCGGAAGCCAAGCTGAGGCAATTGGCCGAAGAATTACGCAGCGAAACCATTGACGCCGTTAGCGTCACCGGCGGCCATTTGGGCGCCGGGCTTGGCGTGGTCGAACTGACCGTGGCGCTGCATTATGTGTTTGAGACGCCAAAGGATGTGCTGATCTGGGATGTCGGCCACCAAGCCTATCCGCACAAAATCCTCACTGGCCGGCGCGACCGGATCCGCACGCTGCGCCAAGGCGGGGGCCTGTCCGGTTTCACCAAGCGCAACGAAAGCGAATATGACCCATTTGGCGCCGCCCACGCAGCCACCTCGATCAGCGCCGCGCTCGGCTTCTGCGCCGCCCGCGACCGCGCGGGCCGCGACAATCACGTGATCGCCGTGATCGGCGACGGCTCAATGTCGGCGGGCATGGCTTATGAAGCGATGAACAACGCCGCTGAGACGACCAAGCGGCTGATTGTCATCCTCAACGACAATGACATGTCGATCTCGCCGCCGGTCGGGGCGATGAGCCAGTATCTCGTGCGCCGCTTCTCGGGGGCCGGCTATCAGGCAATCCGAAAGGCCGCCAAATCGGTCGCCCAAAAACTCGGCGAGCCAATCCATGACGCCGCCAAGAAGGCCGAAGAGTTCGCCCGCGGCATGGTTCAAGGCGGCACATTGTTTGAAGAGCTGGGCTTCCATTATATCGGCGTCGTTGACGGCCACGACCTCGCCACACTGGTGCCGATCCTGCGCAACGCCAAACGGATCGATCATAAGCCGGTGCTGATCCATATCCGCACTCAGAAAGGCAAAGGCTATGCCCCGGCTGAAAACGCCGCCGACAAATATCACGGCGTGCAGAAGTTCAATGTCGTCACCGGCGAACAACAAAAGGGCGCCTCCGGCCCGCCGAGCTACACCAAGGTGTTTGGCGAAACGCTGAGCAAGCTTGCCGATACTGACCCCAAAATCGTTGCCATCACCGCCGCCATGCCGACCGGCACGGGCATTGACATCTTTACCCGCAGGCACCCGACGCGGGCGTTTGATGTCGGCATCGCCGAACAGCACGCCGTGACCTTCGCCGCCGGCCTGGCGGCCGACGGCATGAAGCCGTTCTGCGCGATCTATTCCACCTTTCTGCAGCGCGGCTATGATCAGGTCGTTCATGACGTGGCGATCCAGAATTTGCCGGTTCGCTTCATGATGGACCGTGCCGGCCTTGTCGGCGCCGATGGCCAAACCCATGCCGGCAGCTTCGATATCGGCTATCTTGGCGCTCTGCCCGGCCTGGTGCTGATGGCCGCCGGCGATGAAGCCGATATGGCGTTGATGGTCGCCACCGCCGCCGCGATCGACGACCGGCCAAGCGCGCTGCGCTATCCGCGCGGAGATGGCTGGGGCATTGCCATGCCGAGCGAACTCACGCCGCTGCCGATCGGCAAAGGCCGCATCCTGCGCGAAGGCACGCGTATCGCCTTGCTCAGCTATGGCCACCGCCTCGCCGACACGCTGAAAGCCGCCGACAAGCTCGCCGCGCAGGGCCTATCCACGACCGTCGCGGATGCCCGCTTCGCCAAGCCCTTGGACGAAGACCTGGTGGCGCGTTTGGCGCGCGAGCATGAAGTGCTGATCACGATCGAAGAAGGCGCCGTCGGCGGTTTTGGCGCCTTCGTGCTGCACTTCATGGCCGGCGCAGGCCTGCTCGATCGTGGCGTGAAAATCCGCACCTTGACCCTGCCCGACATTTTCCAGGATCATGACAAGCCCGACGCCATGGTCCGCACCGCCGGCCTCGACGCCGACGCGATCGCGGCGGCGGCCCTGATGGCGCTCGGCAAGGGCGAGATTGGCGTGCGCGCCTAAAGAGGATCGCGGGTCGCGATGCGAGGCCATCATCGTGTGGCGGCGCGTTGCGCGAAGCCAAGGATCCAGGTTTCTTCGTGCCTGACCCCTCGCAAGCCTGGATCTTATGCTTTGCGCGGCGCGCGAACTCCATATGATCACAACGCCCCTATGGCCTAGGCGGTCTGCTTGGTTTCAAACTGGCCATAGGGTTTGAACCGCCACAGATAGGTCGGAACAATCGCCTCCACCGTCTCAAGTGGGCTGACGCCAAGATCGGCGATGGTCCCGATCGAACGGTCGCCGGTGACGCCCACGACATTGTCGGTCTTCAGCATCTCGACCTGATCGCCGGTAAGCGGCGGGCCGGCGAACGGATTGAGGCGAAAAGCCGCATCCAAGAAGGCGCCCATCGTGCCAGCGACGCCAAATGGCAGCGGCATCAGCATGCGCGGGCGCTCGATCGTGGTCAGGATAAACTGCAGCAATTGTTTGAAGCTATAGACGCTCGGTCCGCCCAACTCAAAAGTGCGCCCCTGCGCGTCGGCGCGGTCCAAGGCGTTGGCGATCGCTTCAGCGACGTCTTGCACATAGACCGGCTGGAACCGCGTCTTGCCGCCGCCGATCAGCGGCAGCGCGGGTGAGAACTTCGCCATGTCTGCAAAGCGGTTGAAAAACTCATCCTCCGGCCCGAACACGATTGAGGGGCGCACAATTGTCGCTGTCGGCAGCGTCGCGCGCACGGCTTGCTCGGCCTGAGCCTTGGTGAGGCCATACGCGCTTTGCGACCGCTCATCGGCGCCGATCGCGGACACATGGACAAAGCGGCTGACGCCGGCAGCCTTGGCGGCCTCAGCGATCGTGCGCGCACCGTCGGCCTGCACTGGGCCGAATTTCTGCGAGCCCTTTTCATAGAGTAGCCCGACTAGATTTACCGCCGCACTGGCCCCTTCCAGCGCGCGCGCGACGCTGTCGGGAAAGCGCACATTGGCCTGGACCAATTGCACCTGGCCAACATCGCCGAGCACGCGCAGCTCATGGCCCAGATGCGGCCGGCGCATCGCCACCCGCAACCGCTTGCCGCGCTTGGCCAACGCCTTGACCAAATGACGCCCAATAAAGCCCGAGCCGCCAAAAATGACGATCAAATCGCCCTGCATGTTCGTGTTCCCTGAGGTTTGAGCGGGATATGCGGGCGGTCGGCGCGAATGTCTATGGGGTGGGCGGATAGAGCGCAGGGGCAACTGGCGCCAAGGTGATGGCGTCTGTCGTCAGCCCAGTCGGCCCCTGTTCTTCTGCCCCTCCCGGGGCGAAGGGTCGGCGGGCCTTGGCCCCATCCCGCGCGGCCGCTGGCGTTGGCGCTTAAGCGGCGTCGCTTTCGGCTTTGGCGTAAAAGATCGCGGCCAAGTCCTCAGGGCCGCGGGCGGCGCGCAGAGCGTCGCGGATTTCGGCGCGGCGCAGGAAGCGGGCCACGCGCGCCAGCGCCTTGAGATGGTCGCCGCTGCGGTCGGCGGGGGTGAGAAGCAGAAACACAAGGTCGGCAGGACGCCCGTCCATTGCGTCGAAATCGACCGGCGGGTCAAACCGGGCAAAGCCAGCGACCGGCCGGTCCAGGCCTGCGACGCGAGCGTGCGGAATCGCAGCACCTTCGCCAACCCCGGTGCCCGACAAGCGCTCCCGCATCATGGCGGCCTCAAATGCGACCCGCTGATCCACCTCGACCAAGGGGCACAAGAGTTCTGTCAATTGCTGGAGGGCTTGGCGCTTACTTGAGGCGACAAACCGCCCCGCTATCGCGTCACGAACGACAAGGTCGCCAAGAGTACCCATTTGAACCTCGACAAACGCATTGGGCCACAAAAGCATACCTGAGCCCACTGCGCACGCCTTTAAGCGGCAGAGGCGTTTAGCCGCTCCGGATCGACCCAACCGATATTCCCATCTGCGCGCCGGTAGACGAGGTTGAGCCCGCCATGCGCCGCGTTGCGAAACAACATAGCCGGACCTTCAGCAAGCCCGAGCTGCAGCACCGCCATCGAGACGGTCATCGTCGGGATCTTCACCGTGGTTTCGGCGATCACCAGGGGGCCAGCTTCGGCTGATTCATGCTCAAGCGCATCCTCAAAACCGTCCTCTGGCGTCGGGGCCAGCACATACGCCGTTGCAGTCTCAGCGGGAAGTGAACTTTTCTGGTAGGTATTGTGGCTCTTCAGCTTTCGTTTGTACCGCCGGACCCGTTTTTCCATCTTGTCGAGAGCGTTGGCAAAGGCGGCATGGGCGTCGGCCCCCTCGCCTTCGGCATGAAGCCGCATGCCGGAATCAAGATGTACACTACAATCGACAGCGAAAAAGGCTCCATGGCGGGCGACCGTGACGACCGCATCGGCCGGACGTGACGAGAAATATTTGGTGATTCCCTGGGTCAGTTCCTCGGTGATTTTGCCTTTCAGGGCTTCGCCAAGATCAATCTGACGACCAGTGATTTGCACGCGCATAAGGCCCTCCGTTTAACGCCGGCGGCAGGCGTTCGCCGCAGCCGGGCGGCGGTTCAACGTCCGCCCAATTGACGGGTCCGTCAAGCCGGGCGTGCGGTCCTGCCGCAACGGAAGCCAACGGCCAAAGTTGTGGCTGCGGCGGCTTTACGTTTGCGTCAATCGCAAGCGACGACTGCAAGGCGGGCGCACAAGACTTGCACCGATGCCTCAAGCATGTCGCCCCGCGCCAGCCTGAAGGACACTGTCTGTGCCAGAAAGATACGCTGT
>JBEIHY010000005.1:0-72667 GCA_040381035.1 Hyphomonadaceae bacterium | reverse complement strand
TTTGGCGACCTTTTGGTGCGCGATCAATTGCCGGCGACCGGCGTGATTATTTTGTATCTTCCAAAGATGGAACCAGACGGGCGCGCCGAACGGCTCGCGGCGATCCTCGCCGATCCGGCTTTTGACCCAAGCGGAATGAGGCTTGGCTGCGCGATCTCATCCGAGACAACCCCGATCTCCTTCCGGTTCGCCAGATCGACCCGTCATTCCAGCAGATCGCAACGCTGTGCACGGAGATGCAGACCACGGCTGGCCCGATAGACGTTGCTCTGATCAGTCCTGACGGTCGCCCGGTTCTGGTGGAAACAAAGCTCTGGCGCAATCCGCAGGCGTGAACCGTCCCGGGAATCCCGGCAAGGCGTGTTTCGGCGGATGAGTACGTTCCACCGGCCGGCCGCCGGCCGATGCGCCTCAGCGCACGCGAAAATCGGCTTGCGCCGAGGAAGCGTGCGCCCGTAATATGTCCTCATGTAGAGACAAGTCGTTGGCGTGCGCCGGTGGGAGGGTTATTGGCGATGGGAGGGGTTCGGCGTGTCCCGGTTCTTCTCGCCACGTGGCTCGCCCAGCTGGTCCTGGTCGCAGCAGGAACCGGCGCCGTCCTATTCTTCCTGTTGCGCCTTCTGGGGGACCCGGCGGTGGTGATGGCCGGGCCGGACGCAACGCCGGAGCAGATCGCCGCGGTGCGCGGCGCCTACGGGCTGGACCGGTCCGTGCCGGAGCAATTCCTCGCCTATCTTTCGCACCTGGCACGGGGAGATTTCGGCGTCTCCTTGAGCGACGGGACCCCCGCGCTCGCCAAGGTGTTGGCGGCCTTCCCGGCCAGCTTGATGCTCGCAGGGCTCGCCATGGCTGCGACGCTGGCCATCGCACTTCCCTTGGGCATCTGGCTTGGCGGGGCGGGAGAGGGGGTGCTGGCGCGGATCCTGCGCGGCGTGCTTTTTGCGCTTCAAGGCGTTCCGGGTTTCGTGGTGGCGCTGCTGCTCGTGCAGGTTTTCGCCATCAGCCTCGTATGGCTGCCGGCGCTGGGTTTTGCTGGCCCCGCCTCCTGGATCCTTCCGGCGGTGTCGGTCGCAGCGTTTCTGACGCCGAAGCTTGCCCGACTGATTGAGGCGAATGTCATCGCCGCCTTGGCCTCGCCCTATGTGCGCACGGCGCGGGCGGTGGGCCTTGGGGAGGGGGAGATCCTCTGGGGGCAGGCGGCGGGGAACGCGCTGTTGGGCGCGGTGGCGTTGATTGGAGCGCAGGCGGCGTTTCTCGTCACCGGGCTGGTGATCATCGAGACGATCTTCGCATGGCCCGGAATCGGCCTCCTGCTGATCCAGTCCACCACCAATCTGGATTTCCCTGTGGTGCAGGCGATCACGCTGCTGGTTAGCGTCGCGGTGTTTCTGGTCAACGGCGTGAGCGAGCAGGTGCAGCGCTGGATCGATCCGCGCCTCGCTCAGCCGGAGGGCGCCTTATGAGCGCGATTGTTCAAGAAGGCGTCGCGCCCGGCAGGGGACAGGTGGGGCTCGGGCTCGCCCTTCTGGGGGTGTTCGCCGTGCTGGCGTTGATCGGCCCGGCGCTGGCGCCGCACGATCCGGAACACGTCATCCTGGCTGATCGCCTGGCCCCGCCGCTCAGCCCCGGTTATCTTCTGGGCGCCGATCACCTCGGGCGCGACCTCCTTTCCCGGCTGCTCACCGGGCTGCGCTGGTCGTTCCTGGTGGCGGGGACTGCCACGCTGATCGCCTTCGCGCTGGGCGTGGCGCTGGGCCTTTTTGCCGCGGTGGATCGCGGGCCGCTGGGAGTGCTGATCCGCCAGATCGCGGCCTTGACGCAATCGCTGCCGGTGTTCGTGCTTGCGGTGGCGATCATCGCGGTGCTGGGCAACGGATTCACCGCTGTGGCCCTGACGCTTGGCCTCGTCACCTGGCCGATGTTTGCCCGCGTGGTTGATGCGGAGGCGCGCTCAATCCTCAAGCGCGATTACATCGCCGCCGCCGCGATGATGCAGATGGGGCGCTTGCGCCTCTTGGTGCGCCACGTCCTGCCGGGCCTGCTCTCCAGCCTCAGCGTGCTGGTCGCATTCCACTTCGCCGACATGCTGATCGCGGAAAGCGCCCTGTCTTTCCTCGGCGTGGGGGCGGCCCTTGGCCAATCCACATGGGGCGCGATGTTGAGTGACAGCCGCGCCTATCTGCTCACGGCGCCGTGGCTTTTGCTGGCGCCGGCGCTCGCGGTGGTGGCGATCGTGATCAGCTTCAACCTTGTGGGCGACGGCCTGCGCCGCCTCTATGGACACGCGCCGTGAGCGGGCCGGCCTTGGAGGTTGCGGGCTTGACCCTGCGGGCCGGCGCTCGTCTGCTGGTCGAGGAGGTCGGGTTCGAGATTGCGGCGGGGGAGGTCCTGGGGCTTGTGGGGGAAAGCGGCTCCGGCAAGTCCGTGACCGCAGCCGCCGTGGCCGGGCTCCTGCCTGCGGGGGTGGAGCGGGCCGCCGGGGCCATGCGCCTGGACGGGGTTGATCTGTGCGCACTCGATCACAAGGCCCGGCGTGCATTATCCGGGCGCGCCATCGGCATGGTGTTCCAGGACCCGATGTCGGCGTTCAATCCGGTGAAGCCTGTGGGGGATCTGCTCATCCGCGGGCTGATGATCCATCAGGGCCTGGCGCACGGCGCGGCGCGCCGACGCGCGGTGCAGGCCCTGGGCGACATGCGCCTGCCGGAGCCGGAGCGCCTCGTCGACGCCTTTCCCCATCAGCTCTCGGGTGGTCAGCGCCAGAGGGTCATGATCGCGCTCGCGCTGATCAACAATCCGGGCCTCTTGATCGCCGATGAGCCCACCACCGCCCTGGACGCCACGGTGCAGCGCCAGATCTTGGCCCTGCTCAAGGCCCGCGCGGCGGGGCGCGGCCTCTTGTTCATCACCCATGATCTGGGCGCGGCGGCAGCGCTGTGTGATCGCATCGCGGTGATGCACCGGGGCCGGATTATCGAGTGCGCGCCGGCTGCGACGCTGATCGCGGCGCCACAAACCGCCTATACCGGCGCACTGATCGCCGCGCGTCGCCGCCTCGGCGCAGGCGGCGCGCCATGATCGCGCCGCTCCTGCAGGTGGAGGGCCTTGGCGTGCTCTACCGGTCTGGCGCGCGCCGCGTGCAGGCGTTGGCCGATCTCGGCTTCAGCCTGGCGCGCGGCGAGATGCTGGCGCTGGTCGGAGAAAGCGGCTCGGGCAAGTCCACTGCGGCGCGGGCGATCGCGGGGCTCGCCCCGCTCACCACCGGGCGCATCCTGATCGATGGGCGCGATCCAGCTATGGCGGGCAAGGCCAAGGCAAAGGCCCTGCGCCGCCGCATCCAGATGGTGTTCCAGGATCCCGACGCGAGCCTCAATCCCGCCCACAGCGCCCGCGCCGCCATCGCCGAGGCGCTTATCGTGCGCGGTGTTGGGTCGCGCCCCGAGATTGCTGCGCAGACCGAGGCCTTGGCCGCGCGGGTGCGGCTTGATCCCGCGCTCCTGACGCGCAAGCCGCGGGCGCTCTCGGGTGGGGAAAAGCAGCGCGTCGCCATCGCCCGGGCGCTGGCCATGGCGCCGGATCTGCTTATCGCGGACGAATCCCTCTCCGCCCTGGACGTCTCCACCCAGGCCGAGATCGCTGATCTGTTCGCTGCGCTGCGGCGCGAGTCCGGCCTCGCGATCCTCTTTATCAGCCATGATCTCGGCATGGTGGCCCACCTCGCGGATCGGGTGCTGGTGCTCTATGCCGGTCGCGTCGTGGAGGCCGGCCCGGCCCGCGCGGTTTTGGCGGCCCCGCGCCACCCATATGCGCGCCTCCTGGCGGACGCCGTGCCCGATCTCGATCGCGGCGGCCTGGATCTGCCGGCAGTCGCGCTGGAAGAGGCCGGGCTTGGCGGAGCCGAAGCGGGCTGCGCCTTCGCCTCGCGCTGCCCGCGCCGGCAATCGATTTGCGCGCAGGTCCCACCCCTGATCGACGGCCTGGACGCCCGCGCCGTCGCGTGTTTTTTCCCGCTTGAAGACGCCTGAAGGAGACCGCCATGGATGTCCGTTCTGTCGCTCACCCGCTTCTGCCGCTGCTGACGCCGGAGGATCGCTCCCGCCAGCGCACGGTTGTGGCGATGCGCCGGTTCCTCAACACGCAGGTGCGCCCGCGCAACATCGCCCGCTATGAACAAGAAGGCGCGCCTGCTTTCGCCGCCGAACACGGCCGCAGCCCGCAATCGCCGGAGGATATCCGCGAAGCCTTCTTCAAAAGCCGCGGCTATCGGCTGTGGAGCGGGGCCAACCGCGCCGCCCAGGAAATGATCTGGGTCAGCGCCGGCGAGCCGGTGATGCGCGAAGCCGCGAGGATGGAAGAGAGCGCCGCAGCGCTGATCGCGGCGCCCGGCAAACGCGGCGCCCTGCACCTTGATCCGCATACGGAGCCCTCCGCAGAGGTGGCGGCGATCGACATCCATCTTCAGCCCGGTGGCTATGCGCTCACCCGCTCCGCGCGCGATGTGATGGCCGGCGCGCTTTACGAAACCGGCGGCAATGTCTTCGCCTTCGGCCAGGGCCTGGGCAAGACCGACAGCAAGGCCGGGGCGATCATCGCCTGGCTGGAGGGCTCGCACCCGGCGTTCAAGCCCACGCGCATCCTCGATATCGGCTGCTCCGCCGGCGCCGCCACCGCCGCCTATGCCGCGCATTATCCGGATGCGGAGGTGCATGGCGGCGATATCGGCGCAGCGATGCTGCGCTATGCCCATGCCCGCGCCGAAGGACTGGGCGTCGCCGTCCACTTCCACCAGATCGACGCCCATGCCTTGCCGTTCCCCGATGGCCATTTCGACCTCGTGGTAAGCCACAATCTCCTGCACGAGATCGGGCGCGAAAAGCGCCAGGCGATGATCGCGGAGGCCGCGCGCGTCCTCGCCCCGGGCGGCTTCGCCATCCACCAGGACGTGCCCACCCGCTTCGAACCCACGCTGCCCCGCCAGGTCGAGCGCGCTTGGGATACATGGTTCAACGGCGAGGCCTTCTGGTCGATCTATGCCGGTGATGATCTGTGCGCGGATATGGCGGCGGCGGGGTTTGCCGAGGGGCAGATCCTGGAACTGAAGCTCGCCAAGAAGGACGGCATTGGCGATTGGTACGTGCTGGTGGGAGAAAAGCCCACATGAGACGCGCGCTGGCCATCCTTCTGCTGATGATGGTCGCGCTTGCGCCTTGGCCGGCGCAGGCGCAGGAGCGCTTGCGCGTCGGCGTCAACACGCTGCCGGTCTCCATGGGCGATCCCTTCCGTGGCAATGGACGCCCCGGCACGCTCGTCTGGTATGCCCTGTTTGACGCGTTGACGCGGCTTGATGCCCAGGGCCGCCTCCAGCCCGCTTTGGCCACCTCCTGGGCGATGGAGGCGCCGACGCGCTGGCGCTTTTCGCTGCGCGCGGGCGTGCGCTTTTCCAATGGCGAGGCGTTCGACGCCGCCGCCGCCGCCGCGGTCTTGACCTGGCTCACCAGCCCCGCAGGCAAGCGCACGGTGGTCGGAAATGAACTGCGCACCCTGAAGGCGGCGACGGCGGATGGACCGCTCGCCCTCATCCTGGAGACGACGCGGCCCGATCCGATCCTGCCCAAGCGCCTGATCGCGGCGCTCATGGTGGAGCCCAAGGCCTGGGTGCAACTCGGCCCCGCGGGCTTTGCCCAGGCCCCCATCGGCACTGGGCCCTATCGCCTCGCCGCCTGGGACCAGCGCCGGCGGCGCGTGACGCTGGAAGCAAATCCGAACGCCTGGCGCAGGGGCGTTATTTCGGACCTGGAGTTTGTCGAGCTTCCGGACGCCGCCGTCCGCTCCCAGGCGCTCTTGTCGCGGGACGTCGACATCGCGCCTGTCGAGATCGAAGAGCTGGACCGCCTGCGGGCGCGGGGCTTTTCGGTGCTGACGGCGGGAACGATGTCGGTGATGTCCATCGCTTTCATTACCGAACGCAAGACGCCTTCGCCGCTTCAGGATCTGCGGGTGCGCCAGGCCTTGAACTACGCTGTCGACAAGGAAGCCCTGGCAAAGATGCTGCTGCGCGGTATGGGGCGCGCGGCGTCCCAGCCGGCGCCTGCGGGGGCGAGCGGGCATGACGCGGCGCTCTCGGCCTATCCCCACGATCCGGCAAAGGCGCGCGCGCTCATCGCCGCGGCGGGCTATCCTGATGGCTTCAGCCTGGACATTGAGTTGCAGATCAACGCCTTCCCAGCAGATAGCCTGATCTTCCAGGCGCTCGCTTCCGATCTGCGGGCCGTCGGCGTGCGCCCGCGCATCCGGGTAATCACGCTGGCGCAATATCTGCGCAAGCTCGCTGGCAATCTGTGGACGGTGGACGCCTTCGGCGCTTCTTGGAACAGCGCGCCCTACAACGACGTCACCCGCCCGATGGAAAGCTTTTCCTGCAAGCGGCCCAAGCCATTCTTTTGCGATAAGGCCCTCGCTGCGGCCCTCGGCGAGGCCAGCGAAATCCTGGATCCGGCCGCGCGCGACGCCGCGATGCGCGGGCTGGCGCGCCGCTATCAGGAGGCTGCGCCTGCGCTCTTTCTGGTGGAGCAGGTGGATATCTGGGCCTATCGGCCGGATCTATCCGGCGTGGCGCTGGCCAATCGCGTCCCCGGTTGGGACCATCTCACGCTTGCAAGGGAGGTTCGCCGATGAACGCCGCCGATGCCGATGCGGTCGCCACCCTGGTCGGCCTCAACCGCGGCCGCAGGCCCGCCAGCCTCAACTGCGCGGAAGCGGAGGATGTGCTCACCATCGCGCTCGCTTTGGCGGTGGAGCTTGGCGCCGCCAATGATCGGATCGACCGACTGGAGCGGGAGATGGCCCGCCTGACGGGCCGCAGCCTCGCCGATCAGAAGGAAGCCGCCGGTGACGCCGACGCCGAGGCCGCCCGCGCTGCGGCCCGCGATGCGATGCTCGCGCGTGTCCTGCGCATCATGATCGATCCCCGCGCCGGGCCCCATGATCCGGGTTGAATGGGGCGCCCTTGGGCGCGCATTTGGCGCGCGCATCCTGGAGGTGCTGGCGCTCGCACTGGCGGTGTTCACGCTGCTGTTCGCCGCACTGCGCCTCACCGGCGATCCGGCCATGCTGCTTGCAGGCGAAGACGCCGACAAGGCAAGTCTCGCAGCCGTGCGCGCCGCTTACGGACTGGATCGTCCGTTGTGGGCGCAATATGTCGCCTATCTCGCCAAGGCGCTGGGTGGGGATTTCGGCGCCTCCCTCGCCACCGGCCAGCCGGCGATCGCCGTCGTGCTCGCCGCCGTGTCCAACACGCTGTTGATGGCGGGGCTGGCGATAAGCCTCACGATCGCGCTGGCGATGCCGCTGGGCGTTTGGCTGGGCGCGGCGCCGGACCGGCTTGGCCAGCGCGTCGGGCTTGGCCTCCTCATCCTGGTGCAGAGCATGCCGGGCCTGGTGGTGGCGCTGGTGCTCATCCAGGTGTTTTGCGTGCAGCTTGGCTGGCTGCCAGCGATGGGGGCGGGGCGGGTCAGCGCCTGGATCCTGCCCAGCGTGACCCTGGCGACCTTTCTCGTCCCGAAATTGGCGCGCCTGATCGCGGCCAATATCGCCGCCGCCCGGACGCAGGATTATGTCCGCACCGCCGAAGCCGCGGGTCTTTCCCCCCGGCGCATCCTGTGGCGCCACATCCTGCCCAATGCCCTGATCGGCGCCGTCGCGCTTCTCGGCGCGCAGTTTTCGTTCCTCGTCTCAGGCGCGGTGGTCACGGAAACGATCTTCGCCTGGCCCGGGCTTGGGCGGCTTCTGGTTCAATCCACGCTGACGCTGGATTTCCCCGTGGTCCAGGCGTTGGTGCTCGTGATCTGCGTTATGGTGTTCGCCGCCGGCGCCGCTGCCGACATCGCCATCCGGCTGATCGATCCGCGGATCCGGCCAGCGTGATCTTCGCCCAGCCCGCCCGCGCCGGCCGCGCAGATCGCGGCGACTGGCTTGGCCCTGGCCTCGCGCTTGCCGGCCTGCTTGGCGCGCTTGCGCTGCTGGCGCCCCTCCTTTTGCCGCCTTCGGGGGATGTAGTGTTGACGCAGCGCTTCGCCGCGCCGTTTTCCCCCGGGCGACTTTTGGGGGCCGACCAATTGGGGCGCGATCTTTCCGCCCGGATCGCGGCCGGGGCGAGCTGGTCCCTTGGCGTCGCCTTAAGCGCCACCGCCCTTGCCGCCGCCATCGGGGTGCCGATCGGCCTTGCGGCGGCGCAGGCCAGGGGCTGGCTGAAGGCGCTGGCGCTGCAGGCGATCAATCTTGCGCTGGCGTTTCCGGCGCTGATCGCCGCGCTTTGCCTCCTTGCCCTGATCGGGCAGGGATTTTTCACTGTGCTGATCGTTTTGGGCGTGCTGACCGCGCCGGTGTTTGCGCGCGTGGCCTATGCAGAGGCTTCCTCGCTGCTTGCGCGTGATTACGTGCTGGCTGCGCGCCTGGCCGGCGTTGGCCCGACGGTGACGCTGGCCCGCCACGTTTTGCCCGGGATGATCCCCTCGCTCGCCGCGCTGGGCGCCTTCCATTTCGCCGACATGCTGATTGCGGAAAGCGCGCTGGCCTTCCTTGGCGTCGGCGCACCGCTCGATGCGCCAAGCTGGGGGGCGATCCTGGCGGAAAGCCGCTCCTTCCTGTTCCAGGCGCCGTGGATCATGCTGGCGCCGGCGGCGGCCATGGTGCTCGCAGTTCTGGCGGCGACGCTGATCGGGGAGGGGCTTGCGGCCCGGGCAGGGAGGGGGCGGTGATGGGCTTGCCACGCCTCAGCGTTGAGGACCTCGCGCTTGCGCGCCGCAGCGACGGCGCGCGTCTCTTACATGGCGTCTCGTTCACGGTTGCGGATGGCGAGATCCTCGGCATCGTGGGAGAATCCGGATCGGGAAAGTCCCTCCTGATGCGCGCGATCGCGGGGATGCTTCCAGAGGGGATCGTGCTGGCCGGCGGTCGTGTTCGCCTCGATGGGGAAGACTTGGCCGGCCTTTCGGGGCCGGCATGGCGGCGGCTGCGAGGGCCGGGCATCGCCATGGTGTTCCAGGATCCCTTCGCGAGCCTCAATCCCTTGCGCCGGCTGGGCGATGTGATCGCGGAGGCCGTGCGGGCCCATCACGTCTTGCCCTGGCCGGCTGCGCGCGCCCGCGCCGTGGCCGCTTTGGACGCGGTCGGTTTGGCGCAGCCCGCAGTCCTGGCGCGGCGCTTTCCTCATGAATTGTCCGGCGGCCAGCGGCAGCGGGCGCTGATCGCGCTGGCGCGGGTGAACGATCCCCGCGTGCTGATCGCCGATGAACCGACCACTGCGCTTGATCCCACCGCCCGCCTCGGCGTGCTGGATTGCCTGGCCGCCGGCGCCGCTGCACGCGCAACCTTGGTGGTCACCCATGATCTCTTCGCCGCGGCGCGGATCTGTACTCGGATCGGCGTGATGTATGGCGGGCTGCTGGTGGAGCTGGGGCCGTTGAAGGATCTGTTCTCCGCGCCGGCCCATCCCTATTTGCGCGCCCTCCTTGACGCCCAGCCCCGCATCGGCGCAGTCGATCCCCCGGCGCCGATCCCGGGGGCGGCGCCAAGTGCGGCGGAGCCTTCGCCCGGCTGCCGCTTTGCGCCGCGCTGCCTGCGCGCACAGGTGGTGTGCCGGGATGTCGCCCCGCTTCTGTCTGCGCATGCCGGGCGCGCGGCGGCGTGCCATCATCCGATAGAGGCGGGGCCATGAATCCCCTGCTGGCGATTGAGGATGCGCATGTGCGCTATAGCCGGGTGAAGGCCGTGGACGGCGTGAGCCTACGGGTGGACCGATGCGAGATCTATGGGCTTGCGGGGGAATCCGGATCCGGAAAATCGAGCCTTGCGCGCGCCGCGCTGGGCCTTGTTCCAGTGTCTGGCGGCCGGATCCTGTTTGATGGCGAGGATGTCTCCAGCGCGCCGCCGGCCCGGCGCCGGATGGTCTGGCGGCGGGTCGGCGTCGTCTTCCAGGACCCGATGGGCAGCCTCAATCCCCGCCGCAGCGTCCTTTCTTCGATCGGAGAGCCGCTGCGTGCCTGGGGCCTCGCGCGCAGCAACGCCGATCTGCGCGTTGCCGCCGGCGGGCTGCTGCAAGAGGTCGGCCTGGACGTCGATGCGCTGGATCGGCTGCCTGGCGCCTTTTCCGGCGGCCAGCGCCAGCGCATCGCCATCGCCCGCGCTCTGGCGCTGAAGCCGGATCTTCTGATCGCGGATGAACCGTTCGCCGCCCTCGACGTCTCGGTGCAAGCGCAGGTGGCGCGCGTCTTCGCCGATCTTGCCCGCACCCGCGGGCTGGCGCTGCTGGTGGTCTCCCATGATCTTGCTTTGCTTTACCATCTCGCGGATCGGGTGGGCGTGATGCAGCACGGGCGTCTGGTGGAGGAGGGGCCGGCCAAATCGGTGATCGCTGCGCCGCGTCATCCCTACACGCAGGCCCTGGCGCAAGCCTCGGCCGAGCCGCCGCGATGATCCGTCGTCGGACCGTCCTGGGCGCTGGGCTCGCCCCGCTCCTTGCCGGAGCCGCGCCCAACACCGTCCTGCGCTGCGCCATCAATCAATTGCCAAGCCCCTGGGGCAATCCCTTCCTCGCCGACGGAACGCCCAATGCCTACAGCTGGAACGCCCTGTTCGACGGGCTGACGCGCCTGCAAGGGGATTTCACCGTCGGGCCCTCCCTGGCGCTGTCCTGGCGGCGGGTGGATCCCACGGTCTGGCGCTTCACGATGCGGCCGGACGTGCGGTTCAGCAATGGCGAACCGTTCGATGCGGCCGCTGCGGCCGCCACGTTCCAATGGCTTGCCACGGCGCCTGGCCGGGCCACGCTGATGGGCGCGCGGTTTCGCGCCATTGTGGGCGCCACGGTGCGTGATGCGGCGACGCTTGATCTCACCACGACGCAACCCGATTCGATCCTGCCCCAGCGCCTCGCCACCCTGGCGATCGTGGCGCCGCGCGCGTGGGCGCAACTGGGGCCATCCGGTTTCGCCCTGAAACCCGAAGGCTCCGGGCCCTATCGCATCCGCGATTGGGGCCAGACAACGCGTCGCGCCGACATGCTCGCAAATCCCCATGCTTTCCGCCCGGCGCGCACACCCCGGCTTTCGCTCTACGAATTGCCGGAAACGCCGGCGCGGGTGCAGGCGCTGATGTCCGGCGATGTCGATCTTGCGATGGTGGGGATCGATGATCTGGATCTGCTCACGGCGCGGGGCTATCGCCATGTCATTGCGCCGGCGATGCAGGTCATGTCCTTCGGCTTCATCACCGAAGGCCGGCCGTCTTCGCCGCTGCGCGATGTGCGGGTGCGCCGGGCGTTGAACCTGGCGGTGGATAAGGCCGCGCTGGCTGGGATCCTGCTGCGCGGTTTGAGCCGTCCCGCCGGCCAGCCTGCCGCCCACATCACCTTCGGCCACGATCCCGCCATCGCCGCCTTTCCCTACGATCCCGCCGCCGCGAAGGCGCTGCTGGCGCAGGCGGGCTTTGCGCGCGGCTTTCCCCTTTCTATCGCCGTGGTGCCCAACGCCCTGCCGGCAGACACCCAGATCTATCAGGCGGCGGCCTCTGATCTGCGCAGGGTGGGGATCGATGTGGATTTGCGCGCCATCACCTTCAGCGATTGGCTCGCCCAGTTCGTCAGCGGACGCTGGCGCACGGATGCGGCCGGCATGGCCTGGAACGCCGCCGCCTTCAATGATGCGATCCGCCCGATGGAGAACTTCTCCTGCAAGAAGCCCAATCCCTATTTTTGCGACAAGGCGATGATGCCGCTCTTTCAAGCGGTGGAAGCCGCCGAAGGGCCAGCGCGCCTCGCCGCGCTGCAGCGCCTTGCCCGGGCCTTTCATGAGACAGCGCCGGCGCTGTTTTTGGTTGAGCAGATCGACATCTGGGCCTTCCGGCGCGGTCTTTCCGGCGTGCGGCTGGTTTCGCGGGCGCCGGCCTATGAGGACGTGATCGTGTAGTTCACTGTGTCATTTGGATCACAGGCGAAAGATCTGCATAAAGCTCGGCGGATTTCGGTTGGCGCGGGAGCTTGTCTGCGAAATAGTACAAGTGCTGTGGGCGCATCCGGCCCGGCTCGTTCAGGGGTAGGCGATTGCAGTCGGCTGCGGAGACCTTGTCGCCATCAGTACGGACCTTGGGGGCCATCTCGGCGGTGACGCATGTGGTGGCGGATCTCGGCCCCATCATCGCCGCTTATGGCCGCGTGCTTGGTTTCACACCCGTGCGGGTGGGCCGACTGGGCGCTGAAGCCGCTCGCGGATGGGGCGCCCCGCGGGCGGAGGGGGCGGAGTTTGTCATCTTGGCGCGTCCGCGCGTCGAAGCCGAATTGCGCTTTATCGCCCGCCCGCATGCGGCCGGCTGGCGCGCCTTGACCAGTTGGGGCTGGAACTGCGCCGAATTCCTCGTCGCCGATCCCGACGCTATGGCCCGCGCCTGCGCCGAGGATGAGGCGTTCCAGGTGATCGGCCCGCCGATGAGCCTTACCCGCTTCCCGATGATCCGCGCCATGCAAGCGCTCGGCCCGGCAGGCGAATGCCTCTATTTCACCCGCACCGGGGAGGGTCACGGCCTGGATCTGGCGCAGGCGCGCGAACCCGTGGACCGCGTCTTCATCGCCGTCGCCGGCGGGCCGGACCTTGCGCGGATGCTGGGCGTCTACCGCGGTTTCGGCAATGCCTTCGATCCCCCCGTTGCCACGCCAGTGCGGGTCCTTTCCAGGGCCAATGGGCTTGATCCGGAAACCCCGCACGCCCACGCGCTCGTGGCGCTTGGCGCCGGGACGCATGTGGAGCTTGATGAATACCCGCCGCAGTGCGCCGCCCGCCCGGTTCCTGAGGGTGATCTGCCCCCCGGCATGGCGATCGTCTCCTTCCGCGGCGGCCCGCGTGCGAGCCACCGCTTCGCCACGCCGTGTGCGGCCGGCGATCAGGCGGCGTCGCTCCAACGCGGGGCGGCGGGCGAATTGATTGAAGTGCTGGAGGCGGCATGAGCGGGGCGGGCGAGGCGCGGCTGGATTTCGTACTCGCCCTGCGCAAGGGCTGGGCGCGCGATCTCTTTCCCGCACTTCGGGATGCGGCGTCCGGGCCGGGCGATGTCGCGCGCCGCGCCCATGGCGCGCCGGTCTATCCCTGGTTCGCCTTCGTCGAGCGCGGGGCCCAGAAGATGCTTTGGCGCAGCGTGCAGGATATGGTCGCTGATCTGCCGGATCCAGAGCATGCGGCGCATGGCGCGCTGTATCTTGATCCGGACCTTGCGGCCCCGGACTGGTATGCGGAATGGGATATCCACCTGCAGCCCGGCGGCCTCACCGCGCCGCGGGCGGCGGATGTTTATGCCCTTGGCGCAAAGCTCGTCATGCTGGGGGAGAATGACGATTACCGGTTCCACACCCTCTTTGCCGAAACCGCGATCCCGAAGCGCCGCTACCGGCGGATCATCGATCTCGGCTGCGGCTTTGGCAAATCGGCCTGGGCGCTGGCGAAGGCGTTCCCGGATGCGGAGGTGATCGGGGTGGATCTTTCCGCGCCCTGCCTCGCCATGGCAGCGGCGCGGGCGCAGGCGATGGGCCTTGCGAACATGCGGTTTGTGCAAGCGAATGTGGCCGCCGCGGGACTTGAGGCCGGCGGCGCCGATCTCGTCACCTCCACCATGTTGATCCACGAGCTTCCGATTGATGTGCTGGCGGCGGTCTATGGCGAGTCGCGCCGCATGCTTGCGCCCGGGGGCGCGCTTCGGTTCCTGGATTTCCAGCTGACGGGGGATCCCTTGCGCGATCTGTGCGTGCTGGAGCATGGCGTGCGCAACAACGAGCCCTTCATGGCCCCGATGCTGTGCTCCGATCTGGATGCGATGGCGCAGGCGGCGGGATTGGTCCGGCCCCGGCGCTTTGCCTTCGATGAGCGCGGCGGCGGGATGTTGGAGACGCTTTCCTGGCCCGCGCGGCAGGATTGGCATTTCCCGTGGGCGGTGATGGCGGCGGAGGCGCCGGCATGAGCGATCTCGTCCTGCTGCGCGATCCGATCCAGGACAAGCTGGCCGGCCTCGTGTTCGAGCTTGCCCAGCAGCTGCATGTGGAGCGGGCGCGCCGCATGGCGCTGGAGGCGGCCCTGATGCGGGCGGGACTGATCGACATGGATGCGATCGTCGCGGCGGAGGCTGCGGGTCGGGGCGAAAGCGCCGCCGCCGCCGAGGAAGCGGTCGCACGTTTGATGCGTGTGCTGACGGAGTGCGGCGACGCCAAGGCGCCGCTGCGCGCTGAAGCCCTGCCGGGGAGGGGATGATCGCGATGGCGCGGCCGTGGATCGAATTCATTCAATCCCAGGCGCTGGCCTGGACCCCCCATGATCTTTGGGGCGTCGCCCCGGGTGTAGAGGCGAAGATCCTCTCCCGGGACGATGAAACCGACGCGGCGAGCGTGCTGGTGCGGTTTCCCGCCGGCTGGAAGGGGCCTTCAGGCCCGCGATCCTTCGCCATGGACGAGGAATTCCTCGTGCTGGATGGCGCCTTGGAGATCGACGGTGAGCGTTTTGGCCACCTCAACTACGCCCATTGGCCGCAAGGCATTGTCACCAACAAGCGGGCTGCGCCGCAGGGCGCGGTGGCGCTTTGGTTTTGTTCGGCCCTGCCGGCCCCGCTGGCCAGCGCAGGCGCGGTGGAAGAGCGCCGCCTTGTGCGCAGGCTCGACGCCTATGACGTTCCGTATGCAGGTAATTTTCACCCGGAATTTCCCCCCGGCGCCGGGCGCAAGATGCTCTACAAGGATCCCGATACGCAAGAGCAATCCTGGCTGCTCGCCACCATGGCGATCCGTTGGGCGCAGCGGTCGGAGGTGCATCCGGTCGTAGAGGAGATGTATCTCCTGGCCGGTGAATCCCACGGCGATCGCGGCGTGATGCGCCCTGGGGCCTATTTCTGGCGCCCGCCCGGCATTCCCCACGGGCCCTATGGCACGCTGACAGGCAATCTTTATTTTTTCCGCACCAAGGGCGGCGGCCTGACGACGACCTATGTCGACGCGCCGAAAACGTTCAAGTGGAACCCGGACTATCAGCCCATGGTTCCCGAGGAGTTGGCCGGCATCGTTCGCGAAACGCCTTCGGGCACGCAATGCTGGTGAAGAGGGGCCCGAGCCTGGGCGCGTATTTTGAGGGAGGACGGGATGAAATCGATGTTCAGAGCGCACCTGCTTACTGCGGCGGCCTTGGCGATGGGGGCTGGAGCGGCTGGCGCCCAGGCTCCGGCGCAAAAGCCCACGCCGCCCAAGGCGAACGCCGATACCGTGCAGGAGGTCATCGTCACGGCCCAGCGCCGCGAGGAGCGGCTTCAGAAGGTGCCGCTCGCGGTCTCCGTGTTCGGCGCCGACACGCTGCAATCGAAGCAGATCTCCGACACCTATGACCTCATCCGCAATGTGCCGAACCTTGCTGGCAACATGAATGTGGGCGTGGGCACCTCGTCGAGCTATTATCTGCGCGGCCTCGGCAACGGAGAATCGATCGCTACCTTTGATGTGCCGGTGGGCACCTATGTCGACGATGTCTATATCTCCCGCCAGAACGCCAATAATTTCGCGCTCTTTGACGTGGAGCGGATCGAGGTGCTGCGCGGTCCGCAGGGCACTCTTTTCGGCCGCAACACCACCGGCGGCGCGATCAACGTGATCCTGCGCAAGCCGGGTGAGGCCCGCGGCGGCTATATCGAAGGCGGCATCGGTGAGTTCGAGCGCCGCCAGCTGCGCGCCTCGATCGACCTGCCGTTCGGCTCCACCTTCCGGACGAAATTCTCCGGCTTCATGGTGACGGACGATGGCTATGCGCGCCAGGTTTCGACCGGCCGGCAGTTCAATTCTCAAGACAGTTGGGGCCTGCGCGCGGCCGCGCGCGTCCTGCCGACGCCGACACTGACGTTCGATTTCATCGCTGAATACACCAGCGATCAGAACACGAACTTCCTCAACGTCTACAACAAGGCGCTGGATGAGCGTCTGGTCAACAACCGGATCCAGCAGGGCGCCCTGGTCGGGACCTTCACCGGCGCCAAGGCCGGCTATGGGCCCGACAACGTGGCCAAGACCTCGGCGTTGAGCGCGAATTTGAAATGGGATGTCGGCCCCGGCACGCTGCAATCGATCACCGGTTGGCGCGAAACCAAGCAGGAATTCCTGATCGACAGCGGCGGGGAATTGCCGCGTGTAAGCTCCACCCGCGGCTTCAACCCGCTGGCCAACCAGGGCCGCCACGAACAGGTGAGCCAAGAGATCAAATACGATGGCGAGACCGCAGACGGGCGCCTGAACTACGTCGCCGGATTCTATTACATCAAGGAGAACAATTTCACGGATTTCGCCAATGCCGCCACCAACCTGACGACACTCGCCTTTACGGTCAGCGGCGATCGCCTCATGGTCAACACCACAGATGCAAAGGCCGTCTATGCGCAGTCCGACTTCAAGATTGTCCCCACGCTGACGGCAACTTTGGGCGTGCGGTACACGGATGAAAGCAAGACCTTCAAGATCGACCGCAATCCGGGCGCGGCGGGCGCAGCGCTTTCCACCGCCGGGATTGTCGCCGCCGGCCTGCCCATCTCGCTCAACCAGAAGGAATGGACGCCGCGCGCCGCGCTGAGCTGGTCGCCCAACGACGCGACAATGCTGTTCATCTCCGCGACGCGAGGGTTCAAGTCAGGTGGCTGGCCGGCGCGGGCGCTGGCCAACAATCTCTTCATCCCTTTCAAGCCTGAAAAGATCTTGTCCTACGAAACGGGTTTCCGCGCAAACCTGTTTGATAATCGCCTGCGCGCCAATGTGACGGCGTTCTACGCGATGACGGACGATATCCAGATCCCGGCCCAGATCGCGACCACTACCGGCCCGGTCTCCACCACCACGAACCCGGCGGATCTGAAGAATTACGGCCTAGAGATCGAGGCCAGCGCCCGGCCCACCCGCAACCTGACGATCGATCTCGCCGCCGGTCTCCAGCGCGCGCGCTACGAGAACATCGCCGCAAACGTGCAGGCCCAGCAGCAGCGCTGTCGCACCGGCGTGGTCGTCGCGAACCTGCCTGGCTGCAACGCCAATTTCGTTGACCGGCTGGGCAATATCGCGCGGCCCCTGCGGTCGCCGGAATACACAGTGAACCTCACTGGCGCCTATCGTGTGGAGTTGCCGCTCGGCGATCTGACGCCGTCAGCCACGGTCATATTCACCGGCCCCTACGCGATCGGCACGGCTGGCTCCCCCAATCAGATCGACGGCAGCTGGGCGAAGGAAACGACGCTATACAACGCAAGCCTCGCCTTCCGGCCGAAAGGCCTGGATCATCTCACGGTGCAACTGGAGTGCCGCAACTGCGCCGAGAAAAATTATCCAGTGTCCTTCCTGCCGCCGTTCCAGTTCCTGGATCGGCCGGGTACGTGGAATCTCAAGGCGCGCGTGAACTTCTGAGGCTTGCCCCTTGGCCCCGGGCTCTGCGCCCGGGGCCAAGGGAATGTAGACTTTTGGGGCAATCGGGGGCAGGGACCGACGTGGCCATGGCGATGAGACATGAGGCGGATCGGCGCACGTGCGTGCTGATCGTGGGGGCAGGACCTGTTGGTCTTGTCGCCGCCGCGCGGCTCGAAGCGTTCGGCATCGAGGCGATCGTGGTCGAGGCCGAGGACGCGCCCGGCATGGATCTGCGCGCCTCCACCTTCCATCCCCCGACCCTGGATCAGCTCGATGAACTGGATCTTGGCGCGCCGTTGGTGGCGCAGGGATTGATCGCGCCGACCTGGCAGGTGCGCTGGCATGAAACCGGCGCACGGGCGGTGTTTGATCTCTCCATTCTGGAAGGTGAAACGCGTCATCCCTATCGCCTGCAGTGCGAACAGCATCGCCTCGTGCGCCTAATTGGCGAGCGGCTTTTGCGCGGGCGGGCGGTGGAGATCCTGCGCGGCGCGCGCCTCGTGGCGCTCGTGCAGGACGAGGACGGTTGTCTCGCCACGGTGGAAATGCCCTCGGGCCCGAAGCGCATCCATGCCGCCTTCGTGATCGGCGCCGATGGCGCGCGCAGCACCGTGCGCAGCCAGCTTGATCTCGCGTTTGAGGGCGACACCTACCCGGAAACCACGCTCCTCGTTGTCACGCCCTTCCGGTTTGAGGATCATTTGGAAGGCCTTTCTCATGTCAATTATTGCTGGCGGGAGGGGTCGAACTTCAGTCTCCTGCGCTTGCGGGATTGCTGGCGCGTCAACCTCTATCCGGATACGGACGAAGCGCCGGAGGTCGAGTTCGCCCCCGGTGCGGTCGCCCGCAAGCTGAACGCCATCGTGCCCACGGCCACGCCCTATGAGATCCTGGAGAGCCGGCCCTATCGCGTTCACAAGCGCATCGTTAAGACCTATCGCGTTGGGCGCGTCGCGCTCGCCGGGGATGCCGCGCATATTAATTCCCCCGCCGGCGGGATGGGCATGAACGGCGGCATTCACGATGCGTTTGAACTCACCGCCACGCTGCGGGAGATCATTCGGGGCGGGGATCTGCGGCTGCTGGACCGTTATACGCGACGCCGCCTTCCAATCGCGCGCGAGGACATCATCGCCCAGGCTGACGCCAACCGAGCCCGCATGCTGGCGCGCGATCCCGAGGCGCGCAGGCGCGCCCTGGGCGCCTTACAGGCGACGACGGCGACTCCCAAAGCCATGAAAGCCCACCTGATGCGCAGCGCGATGCTTGAGGGATTGCGCCGCGCGGCTGCGATCGCATGAGCTACGGCCGCGACGGGCGGCTCGGCGTCGCCACGCCGCAGTCCAATCCCACCGTGGAGGCGGAGTGCGCGATCCTCCTGCCTCGGACGATTTCGCTGCAGGCGACGCGCCTGACCAGCCGCCTTGAAGACCCTGCCGGGCGCCTGTGCGCCTATCTGGAGGGGCTCGACGCAACTTTGGCCTCCTATGATGTGCTGCGCCTTGACGCCTTCGGCTTTGCCTGCACGGGATCGTCCTATCTGCTGGGGTCAGCGCGGGAGGCGGCCATCGTGGAGGCGGCGCAGGCGCGGCTGGGCGCTCCCGTCTTGACGGCGGCGGGCGCCATTGTGCGTGCGCTGCAGCAGCTTGGCGCGCGCCGGATTGGGCTTGTGGCGCCCTATCCGGATGATCTGCTGCGCGCGGGCGTGGCCTGGCTGGAGGGCGCAGGCTTTGCGATCGCCGGTGTCGCCCGCGCCGACATCAAGAGCACGGACACTCGCGCGATCTATGCCCTCGGCGCCAACGAAGCAGCGTCGGCGCTATCGCGGCTATCGTCGGATGGGCTCGACGCGGTGCTGATTTCCGGAACTGGGATGGCCTCCCTCTCGGCGCTTGCCAAGCCCCCGAAGGATTTCCCGCCGGTCATCTCCTCCAACAGCGCGCTGGCGGCGGGCCTGTTGCGTGCGATCGGGCGCGGCGACCTACTGGAGCCAAATGGGCTGATGCCGAAGGGGTGGCGCCTGCGCCTTGCCGAGGCGCTCGGGACGAATGATCCGTAACTGGATCAATCCGCGTGGCTCCAGCCGGAGGGGGCGGTCCGCACGCGGCTCAGCTCCATCTTGTATTCGTAGCGATCGGGTCTGTAGAGGCTCTGTTGATAGAGATGGGGCGCGCCGCGCGCGCTGAAAACGATGCGGCGCAACCGCAGAAGCGGCGCCCCGGGCGTGGCGCCTAGGATCTGCGCCGTGCGCGGATCGGCGGCCACCGCGCTCAAGGCCTGCTTGGCGGTGGCTGAGGCGAATCCGCGCTCCTCCATGAGTTCGATGATCGTGCGGTCGCCGAGGTCGTCCGGCGCCAGGTGCGCGCCGATCGACTCGGGCAGCCAGAGATTGGTAAGCGAGAAGGTCTCGCCTTCATGCAGGCGCAGGCGCTCGATGTGCAGGGTGGCGGCATTGAGCGCCGCGAGGTCCAAGGCCGCGGCCACGAAGGGCGGGGCGATGGCGCCGGCCTCGAAGGCGAGGGTGCGCGCCCGCGTGGCGAAGCCAAGGGTGACGAGATTGTCCAGCCTGCCGCCGTCGGGCATGCCGGCTCCGGTGCGCGCGCGGGGGAAGGTGCCTATTCCGCGGCGGCGCTCCACCAGGCCCTCCTTTTCCAGGAGCGCCAGCGCGCGGCGCACGGTGACCCTGGCGACGCCGTGATCGGCGGCGAGTTTGGGTTCGGCCGGAATCGGATGATCTGGCGGCAGGATGCCATCCCGGATGCGCTGCTCCAGGACGAGATAGAGCTGGCGAAAGACCGGCACGCCGGCGTGGCTGCGCCTCATGGAGCCCCCAGCTTGCGCATCCGCACGGGCCCGATCGGCGTCATGACGGCCTTTTCCTCTGTGAAGAGATCAATGCACCCCTCGCGTCCGTCGCGTCCAAGGCCGGATTGCTTCCAGCCGCCGAACGGGGCGCGCAAGTCGCGCACCAGGGGCGTGTTCACCCATACCGTACCGGTTTCCAATTGATCCGTGACCCGCATGATGGCGGCGATGTCCTGCGCCCAGACATAGCCCACGAGGCCGAAGCGGCTGTCGTTGGCGCGGGCGATCGCCTCATCCAGCGTTTCCACGACCTGGACGGTGGCGAAAGGGCCGAAGATCTCCTCCTGGCAGATCGTCAGGTCGTTCGACGGCGCAAGGGCGAGGATCGGCTCAAGCCAAAGCCCCGGGCCCATGGCGTGGACGCGCTCCCCGCCCGCCAGGATCTGCGCGCCCTGCGCCCGCGCGGCTGCGACAAAATCCAGGATCCGCGCCAGATGCGCCGGGTGCGCGATCGGGCCCATCTCCGTGGACGGATCAAGTGGGCAGCCCAGCCGGATGGCGCGGGCGCGGGCTTGGAACCGGTCCAGGAAAGGCGCTGCGATCGCCCGTTCCAAGAAGATCCGCGAACCGGCAAGGCATTGCTGGCCGGCGCTGGTATAGATGGCGAGCAGCGACCCATCCACCGCCGCCTCCAGATCGGCGCTGGCGGTGATGATGTTGGCGGATTTTCCGCCAAGCTCCAGGCCCACTTTGGCAAGGCGCCCGGCGGCCGCGCGCATGATCGTCTTGCCGGTTTCTGTGCCGCCGATGAAGCCGATGGCGGCGACGTCTTCATGCTCGCTCAAGGCGCGTCCGGTGATCGCGCCTGGGCCGTTGACGACATTCACCACGCCAGGCGCAAGGCCCGCCTCTTCCAGGATCTGCACCATCCGCAACACAGAAAACGGGGTGTACTCGGAGGGCTTGATCACCGCGGTGCAGCCCACCGCAAGGGCGGCGGCCAGCTTCATGCTCGAGAGCACGAGCGGCGCGTTCCAGGGGGCGAAGATCGCCGCAACCCCCACCGGCGCACGCAGGGTATGCGTGACATAGCCTGGAACCTGCTGGAACGTCCGGCCTGCTTGTGTCGCCGCGATATCGGCGAAGATCTCGAAATTCTCGGCCATACGCGGGATATGGCCGGTCATCGCCTGGCTGAACGGGATCCCGGTTTCCAGCATCTGCAGGGCGGCCAATTCCTCACCCGCATTGCGCAGGCGCGCGGCGCAGGCCCGCAGCACGCCGATCCGCTCCTGGACGCTTCGCCGGCTCCAGGCCCCGGAGGCGAATGCGACCCGCGCGGCGCCGACCGCCTCGTCGACGGCCGCCGCATCGCAGATCTGCACCGCGCCGATCGGCTCTCCGGTGGCGGGATAGACGTGCGCCGGCATGGGGTCGGCGCCGATCGCGCGCCCGGCCGCCCAGCCTGTGGCCGGCAGCGGCATCGTGAACCCGAAACGGGCGGCGACGGCGGCGGCGGTGGAGGGCACGGTCATCGCGCGCACAAAGCCCATTCCGCAATGAAGGGCAAGCATGCTTTTGAGGGTGGAAGCGCACGCGGGGAATGGTAAGACCCTCCACTCGAGGGAGATCGTGCATGATCAAGTTCCAGCTGAATGGACGCGCTCGCACCACTGCCGCAGAACCAGATACGCCGCTCCTGTTCGTCCTGCGCGATGAGTTTGGATTGACTGGAACCAAATATGGCTGCGGCATCGCCCAGTGCGGCGTTTGCAAGGTGCTGGTGGATGGCGCGGCCGCGCCGGCCTGCATCACGCCTGTCTCGGCGGTGGAGGGCGCAAAGGTCGTCACCATCGAAGGGCTGAATCCGCAAGGCGAACACCCGTTGCAGAAGGCTTGGCTGGATCAGCAGGCGCCGCAATGCGGCTATTGCCAATCGGGCCAGATTATCCAGGCCGCCGCCCTCTTGGCGGCAACCCCGAAGCCCACCGATGCCGAGATCGACGCGGCCATGTCCGGCAATCTCTGCCGCTGCGGCACGTATCCGCGCATCCGCGCCGCCATCAAGCAAGCCGCCGGCCTGTGAGGATCCAAGCATGACCCTCACCCTTGATCGGCGCGCATTCCTGGCGGCCTCCGGCGGCGGATTGGTCGTCGGCCTCACCGCCTCCTTGCCGGTCAACGCTGCGGGAGCGGGCGGCGCGCTGAACGCCTATCTCGCCATCGGCGCCGATGGCGTCGTCACGCTTTTGTCACCCGTTACCGAGATGGGCCAGGGCACCCACACCGCCCATGCCGCGATCATCGCCGATGAACTCGGCTTGGCGTTCGATAAGGTGAGGGTGGAGATGGGCGAGCCGGGGGAGCCGTTCCGCCGGCTTCAGGGGCAGGCGGCGACAATGTCGAGTTCCGGCAGCTGGGGGGTGCGCTATTGGGCTGCGCCCTTGCGCAAGGCCGCAGCCCAAGCGCGCCTGATGCTGATCGAGGCGGGCGCCGCGCGGCTGAAGGTTCCCGCCGAGGAGCTGCGCGCCGAGGCAGGCATGGTGGTCCACGCCAAGAGCGGGCGCCGCATCGGCTTTGCCACGCTCGCGGGGGAGGCTGCCAAACTTGCGCCGCCGGCGGATCCTCCACTTCGTCCGGAGACGGAGCGTCGCCATGTGGGGGACAGCCGCCTGCGCCGCCCCGACTTGCCCGATAAGGTCCGGGGGCGGACGGTCTATTCATTCGATTTCAAGCGCCCAGGCATGGTCTATGCCTGCGCGCGCCTCACGCCAGCCTTCGCCGCGCCGATCACCAAGGTGGATGAAGCGCCTGCCCGCGCCGTGAAGGGCGTTCTGGATGTTGTGGCGTTTCCCGGTGGCGTCGCCGTCGTTGCCGCCTCACAATGGGCGGCCATGAAGGGCGCCGCGGCCCTGGAGATAACGCCGGGCCCTGCGCCGGATCCGGATCTGTCCAGTGCAGCAATCAGCGCCGCCATGCGCGAGGGCTTGGCCGCGCCGAGCCGCGCTATCGCATTCGATCGCGGCGGCTTCGACGCCGCCCGCGCCGGGGCCGCGCGCATCTTCAGCGCCGATTACGAAGTTCCTTATCTGAGCCACGCGCCGATGGAGCCATGGAGCGTGACAGTGGAGTTCTCCAGCGCCGGCGGCGTGAGGCTTTGGGGCCCGTTCCAGGCGCAGGATCGCGCCCGCACCACCGCCGCGGCCGCTCTCAAGCTGAAGCCGGAGGATGTGCGCATCTCCACGCTGATGCTGGGCGGCGGATTTGGTCGGCGGATCATGGACGATGGCGTGGCTCCGGCGGTGCTGGTGGCGAAAGCCGTTGGCAAGCCGTTGAAATTCTTCTGGCGGCGAGAGGAGGAATTCCTTGCCGGATGGCTGCGCCCGGCGATGGCCGCGCGCTTGACCGCCGCGATCGGTCCCGACAATCGCGTAACCGGCCTGCACATCCGGATGAGCGGCCCCGCCATGCGCCGCAGCTTTGCCCCGACGCCGCTTCCGGCCGACCAGTTCGACACCTTCGTTGAACCTTCCGCGGTGCAGAATCTTGATCTCGTGCGCTATCGCGTCGGCGCCTACAAGGTCGATTACGCAATGCGCCACAACGCCGTCACGATGTGCCCTTGGCGCGCGGTCGGCGCGTCGCACAATGGCTTTTTTCTGGAGACGTTTATCGATGAACTCGCCCGCGTCCTGGGCAAGGATCCCGTGGCGCTGCGGCGGGAATTGCTTGCCCATGACGCCCGCGCCTTGAAGCTTGTTGATGAAACGGCCGCGCGCGCAGGCTGGGGCAAGGCGCTGGCGCCAGGGCACGCATTGGGTTTTGCCTTTTTTGAAAGCTACGGCTCCCTCTGCGCGCAGGTGGCGGAAGTGTCCCTGGTCGACGGCCAGCCCAAGGTGCACCGCGTCGTGTGCGGGCTTGATTGCGGCGCTGTGGTGATGCCGGATGGGGTGGTTTCCCAGATGGAGGGCCAGGTCGTCATGGGCCTTTCGGCGGCGCTATTTGAGGCGGTGACGATCGCCAAAGGCGGGGTTGTGGAGACCAATTTCGACGCCTATCGCCTTCTGCGCTTCGAGGAATGCCCTCAGATCTCCTGCTTCATCCTGGAAAGCGGCGCGCCGATGGGCGGCGTTGGGGAACCGGCCCTGCCGCCCACCGCCGCGGCGCTGGCCAATGCGCTCGCCGCGCTGACTGGGGAGCCGGTGCGGAGCCTGCCGCTGATGCGCGCCCCTGCCTGATCGCCGCCGCGCCCTGTGATCATCTAGCCGCGGACGGCTTAGTTTATTGCCACCCGAACCGGAGACTTCTGCCCCCGACTTCACCAACGCCCAGGCTCCGCGCCCGACATCTTCCTGTCCGACAATTGCAAAGATCAGGCGCGGGCAAAGCTGTTCGCTGATGCGTTTGAGGGGGAGGGGGTGAATCAGCGCCAGAAGATGCCCCTAATCGCAGCGAATTCACCGAGGCGGCGCGCCGATCCGCGCCAAAACCCGATGCCGATTGACACCGATTGCAACGGAACAGCGTAAATTCTAATTAGTGGTAAATGCTAATAAACCGTAACTGTTGACGTAACCTGAATTATTTTCTGACAGAGTACGCTCACGGTCGGTCAGGGCGATGCGCACGGACTGATGCCTCAGCGGAGACCTGCATGGCCCTCGCCACGACATTGCCCCCCCGCACGGCTCTGGTGCTTGGCGCCGGCACGCTGCTGGCCGGACTGGTGCCGTCCTCGGTCGACGCCAGACCGCGCCAACCGGCGCCTGTGGTGTTTGCGCCTGCCGCCGGCCAACCGGTCGCCGCGCCCGTTCAACTCGCCCAGGCTGTCGGCGTCAAGCGCGTGTCGTTCCGTTATCCCGATCAACCCGATCGCGAATATGGCTATGGCGAGGTCGAGGCACGGCCGTTCGGGCCGGCTCAACTAAGCGCTCCGATCGATTTGCGCGGCAAGCTGACCCCGCCAGCCGGCGCCGGTCGCGCATTTGATCCGCGCGCTGCGGCCGGCGCAGTCCAGCCTGTCGCGGATCCGGTCGAGACGGCGCCGGTTGATCGTGAGTCACTGCCGGAAGCCGTGGCGCCGCCGCCGGCGCCGGCGCCGGCGTCCTCGGCGCCCCCGCAGCGCCCGGATTGGCTGGAAAAAGAGCGGGTAGGGGCGCCCTATCAGGTCAATGGTCGCTGGTATGCGCCGGCTGCCGAGCCGGGTTACGCTGAAACCGGCAAGGCCTCCTGGTACGGCGACGATTTCCACGGCAAGCCGACGGCCAATGGCGAGAAGTTTGACAAAACCGCGCTTACGGCGGCGCACCCGACGCTGCCGATCCCCAGCTTGGTGCAGGTCACCAATCTTGAGAACGGCCGTGAAGTGATTGTGCGTGTGAATGATCGCGGGCCATTTGTGCAAGGCCGGCTGATCGATGTGTCGCATGCGGCGGCCGATGTTTTGGGCTTCACCGCCAATGGCTCGGCGCGGGTGCATGTGCGCTATCTTGGGCCGGCGCCGAAGCGGGTTGGGGCCAATACCGCCGCACCCGAGCGGGCCGCCCCGCCCCCGCGACCGCTCACCCAGTCCGCCCCGCGGGCGCTGATTGCAACGCCGGAGCGTCTGCCGGTACGCGAGACGACCGTAACCCAGGCCGGTGGCGGCTTTATGGTTCAGATTGGCGCCTTTGCGTCGGCCGCCAACGCCCACCGCGTTCGCCAACGGGCCGCCAGCGCCGGCGACGTCACCATTGACGCATTGCCGACGCGGGCCGGTGGAGAAGTGTTTCGCGTTCGGGTCGGGCCATGGCGCGACCGCGCCGCCGCAGGAGCGGCGCTGGAGGCGATCCAAGCCCAAGGCCTGAGCGGCGCGATCGTTGCCGCCAACGCTCCTTAAGACTGCCGCAGACTTGGCGTTCCTGGCCGAATCCGCGCGATATGGCGCCGTGATTTGGTCGGGAGGTCAGGCTGTGAAGACGAGTATTTTGGCGTTTGCGATGATGGCCCTGTTTGCCATTGGCGCCGCACGAGCCGAGCCGGGCCTTGCCGACAGCAAGGCAGACCATATCGCCATCCTCGATTACGACAGTGGCCTGTTGCTGGATTGCAAGACCTGCAACACCCCGATGCCGCCGGCTTCGATGAGCAAGCTGATGACCATGCTGGTCGTTGCCGAGCAGCTCAAGGCCGGCAAGATCAAGCCGGAAACAACCTTCAAGGTAAGCGAGAAAGCCTGGCGTCATGGCGCCCAATCGGACGGCTCGCACATGTTTCTCGGCCTCGGCAGCGATGTGCGCGTCGATGATCTGATGCGCGGCGTGATCATCGTGTCGGCCAATGACGCCTGCATCGTGTTGGCCGAAGGCCTTTCGGGTTCCGAGGCTGCGTTCGTCGATCTGATGAACCAGCGCGCGCAAGAGCTTGGCTTGAAGACAGCGCGGTTTCGCAATGTCACGGGCCTGCCCGATCCCGATCATTTGATCAGCGCCGCCGACCTTGCCCGGCTCGCCGCCATCATCATCCGCGACCACGCCGATCTCTACGCGGTTTACGCCCAGCGCGAATTCACCTTTGCCGGCAAAACCCAGCAGAACCGAAATCCGCTGCTTGGCAAGGTCGATGGCGGGGATGGCGTGAAAACCGGCCACACCAATTTGTCCGGATATGGAATGGTGGGCTCGGCCACGCGCAATGGCCAGCGCCGGATCATCGTGTTCAATGGTCTGCCAAGCATGGCTGCCCGCGCCAGCGAAGCCGAGCGGCTGATGAATGCGGCGTTCTTCGATTACGGCGTCAGCAAGCTGGCCGAAAAGGGCGCGGTGATGGGCCAAGCGCAGGTGCGGTTGGGATCGAAAAAGACCGTCCCGCTGGCGGCGCAGCAAACGATCTATGTCGGCGCCCATCGCGCGATCAAGGCCGGCTTGAAAGCCCATATCGTCTATGCCGGGCCCGTCGCGGCGCCGGTCAAGGCCGGTCAGCCGGTCGGCAAACTCGTCATCGAAGGCCCTGGCTTCACCCGCCAGGAATATCCGCTGGCCACCGCCAACAAGGTCGATCGCGCCAATCTTTTCGCCCGCTTCGGCGCCGATCTCGCGGCCCTTGTCGGCGCCGGCTCATGACCAGCCTGCGCGGGCGGTTCATCACGCTGGAAGGCGGCGACGGCGCCGGCAAGACGACGCTGGCGCGCAACCTCGCCGCGGATTTGCGGGCAAAGGGCCGTGATGTTGTGGTGACGCGCGAACCGGGCGGCTCTCCGGGCGCGGACGAAATCCGCAAGCTGATCGTGGAAGGCCCGCCGGACCGTTGGTCAAGTCTGAGCGAGGCGTTGCTGTTTTCCGCGGCCCGCAATGATCATCTGGAGCGCACCCTTCGCCCGGCATTGGCGCGCGGCGCGTGGGTGATCTGTGACCGCTATCTCGATTCCACCATCGCCTATCAAGTGATCGGCCGCGGCCTGCCGGAAGCAGTTTTCGCCACGCTGCGCGATCTGATTGGCGCGCAATCTCCGGACTTGACGCTTGTGCTCGATATCGACCCTGCCATCGGCCTGAAACGCGCCGCCGCCCGTGGCGGGCTGCAGGGCCGGTATGAGGCGATCGCAGAGGCGTTCCACGCCCGTGTGCGGCAGGGCTTTCTCGACATCGCCGCCCAAAACCCGCAGCGCTGCGCGGTGCTTCCTGCCGATCAAGCGCCCGAAAGCCTTGCCCATGCTGCGCTGGCTGTGGTGGAACAGCGCCTGTTATGAGCGAAACGCCCGAACCAGACCAAGAACCAGGCTGCCGCCATCCGCGCCTGGCCGGCGACCTCGTCGGACATGACGCGGCCGAGGCCCAACTCGCCGCCGCCGCAGAAAGCGGCCGCGTGCATCATGGCTGGCTGATCACTGGCCCCAAGGGCCTTGGCAAAGCGACCCTGGCTTATCGCTTTGCGCGCCGGCTGCTCGGCGCGCCGCGCACGGGCCCGCGGCCGTTTGATGTGGATATGAGCCATCCCGTGGCGCGGCGGGTGGCGGCGTTGTCGCATCCGGATTTGTTCGTGCTGCGCCGCGGGCTCAACGACAAAGGCAAGCCGCGCCGCGACATTGCGGTCGACGACGCCCGCGCGCTCGGCGCGTTTTTCGGGCTCAAGCCGGCCGAGGGCGGCTGGCGGGTGGCGATCATTGATTGCGTCGATGATCTCAATCGCAACGCCGCCAATGCGTTGCTGAAAACATTGGAGGAGCCGCCGGAAAAGGCCGTGTTGCTGCTGGTTTGCCACAGCCCCGGCGGAGCGCTGGCAACGATCCGCTCGCGCTGTCGCCGCCTTGCCTTGCATTCTTTGTCGGAAGACCAAACCCGCACAGCCGCCGGCCAGATTCTTGGCGTGCCGATCGATCCCGGCGTGTTGGCGCAGGCCCAGGGCCGACCTGGCCGCGTCGCCGCCTTGCAGGCTGCCGGCGGGGGCGATGAGTTGGCGGCGCTGCGCGCAGCCTGGGGCGCACTCGGCCGCCAAGGCGCGACCGCGACTTTGCCGCTTGCCTTCGCCAAGGGCGATGCCGGCCAGCGCTTCGATCTGATGCTCGACCTGATGCTTGACGCCGCCCGCGCCGCCGCCAAACGCGCTGCGCTCGCGCCGGATCTGCGGGCGGCATCTTTCTGGGCCAATGCCTGGAGCGCGCTCGCCCAATTGCGCGAGGACCAACACGATCTAAACATGGACGCCACCCACGCGCTCGCCCGCGCCGGCGCGATCCTGGCCGCCGCCCGGGCCGCCGCATGAGGTTGTTCGACACCCATGTGAACCTGCACCATGAGAGCTTTGCGGCCGATCGGGTTGATGTGATCGCCCGCGCGCGCGCCGCGGGCGTCACGCGGATGATCACGATTTGCGACCGCTTGAGCAATGCCGACGCGGTGGTCGCGATTGCGGCGGAAGATGACGCCATCTGGGCGAGCGTCGGCGTGCATCCCCATCATGCGAAAGACTATCCCGATCTCACCGCCGCCGATCTGAGCGCGCGCGCGGCGGCCAATCCGAAAATTGTCGGCATCGGCGAAACCGGGCTTGATCTGCATTATGGGTATTCGCCGATCGCCGAGCAGCTCGCCCGCTTCAAGTCCCATATTGCAGCAGCGCGCGAAACCGGCCTCGTGCTTATCATCCACACGCGCGAAGCCGATGCGCTGATGGCCCAAACGCTTGAAGACGAGATGGCCAAAGGCCGCTTCAAATTCCTGCTGCATTGTTACACGAGCGGCGCGCAATTGGCGGGCAGGGCGTTGAAGCTGGGCGCCTATTTCTCGTTCTCCGGCATCATGACGTTCAAGACCGCCCACGAAGTGCGTGCGGTGGCGAGCGAGGTTCCGCTCGATCGGATCGTGGTGGAAACCGATTGTCCGTATCTCGCGCCGATCCCGCACCGCGGCCGCCGCTGCGAGCCGGCCTTTGTCGCCGATGTCGCGCGCTTCTTCTGGGCCTTGCGCGGGCTTGAAGAAGCGCAGGGTGCAGAGCTTCTGTGGACCAATACGCATGCCCTGTTTGATCGTCTCCCGGTATGAAGCGGCGCGTCACGATCCTGGGCTGCGGCTCGTCGGGCGGGGTGCCGCGCGCGGACGGCGATTGGGGGGCGTGTGACCCGGCCGATCCCCGCAATCGGCGCACACGCTGTGGCTTGCTGGTGCAACAATGGCGCGATGGCTCTGAGGCGCCAACCAATGTGTTGATCGACACCAGCCCCGATTTGCGCGAACAGCTGCTGGCGGCAAAGGTCCATCGGCTCGACGCGGTGATCTATACCCACGACCATGCCGATCAGACCCACGGCATCGATGATCTGCGCGCCATCGTCTATGCACAACGCAAGCGCATCCCGGCCTATTTTGACGTCGCGACCAACGCAGCGCTGCGGCCGCGCTTCCGCTACATCTTTGAAGGCGCGCCAAACTATCCAGCGCTGATTGAGCCGCATGTGACTTTGGCCCCAGGCGTTGAGACCTTGATTGACGGCGCCGGCGGGCCAATCGCGTTCCTGGCGCTCGACCAGGATCATGGGCTGGGCAATCGTTCGCTCGGGTTCCGGTTCGGGGATGTGGCCTATTGCAATGATGTGGTCGACCTTCCAGGTGAGACGCTCGTGCAGCTCGACGGTCTTGCGCTTTTCATTGTTGACGCGCTGCGTTTTACGCCGCATCCAACGCACGCCCATGTCGACAAGGCGCTCGGTTGGGTAGCGCGTGTGAAGCCGGCGCAAACAGTGCTGACCAATCTCCATGTCGATTTGGATTATGGGAAACTTGCAGCACGGCTGCCGGCAGGCGTGGAGCCTGCGGTGGATGGGTGGCTGTGGGAGCGAGAAATCTGAGCCTGTCGGTTGGCCTGCCATACCACGCTTTCAGCGGTTGGCCAGCGTGCATTCATTGCCCATAATACTTATTATGCGCATCATATGTGCATGCTAAAATCTTGATTTGATTACTTTTTAATGGCGCCGTTTTAGGTGCGCCATCGACCACATCGGAAAAATCCGCCGCGCGGCTTGCTTGGCGTGGACAGCAAACTCCTGTTTGGTGGCCGTCACCGCAACCGAGGAACCGACGATGGCGCAAGACGCCCGCCCCACCCCCGCCGCCGCGCTCGATGCGCTGCTCGCGCTGATGGCGCGCCTGCGCGATCCCGCCAGCGGCTGCCCCTGGGACATCGAGCAGACCTTTGCCACCATCGCGCCGTACACGATCGAGGAAGCCTATGAGGTCGCCGATGCGATCCAGCGCGGCGCGCTGGGCGATCTGCGTGAGGAGCTGGGCGATCTGCTGTTCCAGGTGGTGTTTCATGCCCGTATGGCGCAGGAGCAAGGCGCGTTCGATTTCGCCGATATCGCCGCCGGCCTTGTCGCGAAAATGACTGCCCGTCATCCGCATGTGTTTGGCGACGCCGGCAGCCGCGACGCCGCCGAACAGACCCGCGCCTGGGAAGAGATGAAAGCCGCCGAGCGCGCCGCCAAGGGTAAGGCCGTGAGCCTGCTGGATGATGTGCCGATGGCGTTGCCGGCGCTGATGCGCGCTGAAAAGCTGACCAAGCGCGCCGCCCGGATCGGCTTTGATTGGCCCGATGCGGCGGCGGTGCATCACAAGCTCACCGAGGAGCTCGAAGAACTCGCCGCCGCGGAAGCCAATGCGGATCGGGAAAACATCGCCGAGGAAATCGGCGATCTGTTGTTTGTGATGGCCAACCTGGCGCGCAAGCACGGCGTGGACGCCGAAGAGGCGCTGCGTCAGGCCAACGCTAAATTCACCCGCCGTTTCCAGTATATTGAAGCCGCGCTCACGGCGCGGGGCGCATCGGGACCGCAAGCCTTGGATGATCTGGAAGCCATGTGGAATGAGGCGAAAACGGCCGAGCGCGGTGCGCCTAAACCCAGCCTTTGAGCCGATCGGCCGCTGCCGGCGTCACATCCAAGGTCAAATGCAGCAGGCCGTCCTCGGCCAGCGTCTCGGCTGCGAACCGGCCAAGCGCCAAAGCTTGTGCGCGGCGTTTGCCGTCAGCGGGATCGAGCTTCAAGGTGATCGATTGCGTGGCGCCAAACAGGCATTCCTCGATCGCACCAAGCAGGCTGTTGATCCCCTGCCCGGTCGTAGCGGAAATGGCGGCAGCCTCGCCGCTGGCGGCGCGCTCAATACGGCCCGTGCGGCGATCATCGGGTAAGAGGTCGAGCTTGTTCCAAGCTTCCAGCACGCGGGGACGCTCTGCGCGACCGGTGAAAATCTGTTCCAACACGCCCTCCACATCGGCCTTTTGGCCTTCGCTCTCGGGATGGGCAATGTCGCGGACATGGATGAGCAGATCGGCTTCGACGGCTTCTTCCAAGGTGGCGCGGAAGGCCGCCACCAGATCATGCGGCAGATCCGTGATGAAGCCCACCGTATCGCTCAGAATAAACGGCCGGCCGTGCGTGGGCTCAACCATCCGGGCGGTGGGATCAAGGGTGGCAAACGGCATGTCCCTGGCCACAACGCCGGCTGCGGTCAGGCGATTGAACAGGCTTGACTTGCCGGCATTGGTGTAGCCGATCAGCACGACGATTGGCAGGCCGGCGCGCTTGCGGGCGCTGCGCTGCAGGCCGCGGGTGCGGCGCACATCTTCAATATCGACGCGCAGGCGCTCAATCTTGGCCTGGATCATCCGGCGATCGAGTTCGAGCTGGGTTTCGCCGGGGCCGCCGGTTTTGCCCAAGCCCCCGCGTTGGCGCTCCAGGTGGGTCCAGGTCCGCACCAGGCGTGAGCGCTCATAGCCAAGCCGCGCGAGTTCAACTTGCAGGCGGCCCTCCTTGGTGCGGGCGCGGCGGGCAAAGATTTCCAGGATCAGGCCCGGCCGGTCGATCACCTTGGCCTTGATCGCGCGCTCCAGATTGCGCTGCTGCACCGGGCTCAAGGCGGCGTCGATGATGATGACGTCAATCTTGCTTTCGACCACCCGGGCGGCGAGCGCTTCGCAGCGGCCGGCGCCGAAGAATGTCGATGGTGAGATTTGCCGCAGCGGCGCCAGGGCGCCCTCGACGACGTCTAAATCGAGCGCCTCGGCCAGCCCGCACGCCTCGTCCAATCGCAGTTGCGGATCGCGCACCGGCGCGTCTGCGGACTTGTGCGCCAGCGGATGCAACACAATGGCGCGCTGGCGCGCCGATGGCGCTTGATCGACCTCAGACGTCGGCTTCCTCCATGGATTTGTCGCCCTCAAACAGCTGCACTGGCCCGCCCGGCATGATCGTGGAGATGGCGTGCTTGTAAACCAGCTGGATCTGACCGTCGCGGCGCAGCAGCACGCAGAAATTGTCAAACCACGTCACCACGCCCTGAAGCTTGACGCCGTTCACCAGGAAAATCGTCAGCGGGGTCTTGGATTTGCGGACCGCATTCAAAAATGTGTCCTGGAGGTTTTGCTTCTTGTCCATGGCTGGATCTTCTTGTTTCTCGCCCGGATGCGGCGCGCGAAGTCCGTTTAGCGCTTTTTGCGGCTCACGTGCAATCTCAGCCTTGGGCCAAAGACGCGGGAAGATAGGCATTGAACAAAGCTTGGGCGATCGCGCCTGGTTTGCCGTCGCCGACAGCCGCTCCGTCAATGGAAACGACCGGGATGGCCGGACTAGTGGCGGAGGAAATAAACGCTTCGCGGGCGGATTTGGCTTCCTCAAGCGTGAAGGCGCGTTCTTCAATCCGCATCTGACGCTCTTGAGCGATTTTCATCAGCGTCGCGCGCGTCACGCCGCGCAGGATATTGGCGTTGAGGTCGCGTGTGCGGATGACGCCGGATTGATCCACGATCCAGGCGTTTGAGCTGGTTCCCTCCGTAATTAAACCCTCAGAATCGATGAGCCAGGCCTCAAACGCCCCGTGTTCGCGGGCGGCCTGCTTGGCCAGAACATTGGGCAACAACGCCACGCTCTTGATGTCGCAGCGCCCCCAGCGGATGTCCGGCGCGGTGATGACGCAAACGCCCTTTGCGGCACGGGCGGCAATGGCGCGCACATCCTGCGGTTTGGCGGTGACAACCACGGTGGCGATCGGCTCTGGGTTGGGAAAGGCGTGATCGCGCGGCGCGACGCCGCGGGTGATCTGCAGATAAAGGATGCCGTCGCGCACGCGGTTGCGGCGCAGCGTTTCCATGAGCACCGATTTCAGCGCAGCCTCGCCCATCGGCGGGGTGATGCGCAATTCATCGAGCGATCGCCACAGGCGCGCCATATGGCCCGGCGTGTCTTGCAGCCGGCCGCCGCGCACGCCCCACACTTCATAGACGCCATCAGCGAACTGAAAGCCGCGATCTTCAATGCCGATCAGCGGCGCGCTCATTGGCGCATAGGCGCCGTTGACATAAGCGATGCGGCTCATTCCAGTCCTTCACCGGGCCGGCCGGGCGCGTCGACGCCAAGAGATTTGAGTTTACGGTGCAAGGCCGAACGCTCCATGCCGATAAAGGTGGCGGTGCGCGAGATATTGCCGCCAAAGCGGGTGATTTGAACAGCCAGATATTCGCGCTCGAACCGCTCGCGCGCATCGCGCAGCGGCAGGCCAATGACTTCCTGCAAGCCATTGTGCTGGCTGAAGCCGGCTTGCGGCCAGGCTTCTTGCGGCAATGCGTCGATGGTGACGGCCTGTCCCGGCTCGCCCGGCGCCAGGATCAGGATGCGCTCAATCACATTGCGCAGCTGGCGCACATTGCCAGGCCATTGCGCCGCCTGCAGCGCCGCCATCGCATCGGATGCGATCTCACGCGGGGCAAGGCCAGAAATTTCAGCCAAGCGTTGGACAAAGAAGGCCGCCAGTTCAGGAATGTCTTCGCGCCGCTCCGCCAGGCTCGGCACGCGCAGCGGCACGACATTCAGGCGATGAAACAGGTCTTCGCGGAAACGACTGCTTTCAATATCGCTGCGCAGATCGCGCGAGGACGACGAAATAACCCGAACATTGACCTGGACATCGGCCGAGCCGCCAAGCCGGCGGAAGCGTTGATCGACCAGCACGCGCAGCAGCTTGCTTTGCGTTTCCAGGGGCATGTCGCCAACTTCATCGAGCAATAGCGTGCCGGCATGGGCCTGTTCAAACACGCCGATCTTGCGCGGGCGCCCGTCGGGCCCTTCCTCGCCGAAAATCTCGCTTTCCATGCGATCGGGCGCGATCGAGGCCGCGTTGATCGCGACAAACGGGCCCTCGCCGCGGGCCGAGCGGTCATGGATTTGGCGCCCGACCAGTTCTTTGCCGGAGCCTGCTGGGCCAGTAATCAGCACGCGCGAATTGGATTGGGCGATCCGTTCGATCGCGGACCGCAATTGGCTCATCACCGCTGATGATCCAATCAGCTCAGCGCTGGCCGAGGAGCGCGCCTTCAGCATCGTATTTTCGCGCTTGAGCTTGGCGTGTTCGAGCGCGCGATTGACGACAACAATCAGACGGTCGGCGTTGAACGGCTTTTCGATAAAGTCGTAAGCGCCTTTGCGGATCGCCGACACGGCCGTTTCAATGGTTCCGTGGCCCGAAATCACAATGACAGGCAAATCGGGATCATGCTCTTTAAACTGGCTGAGCAGATCAAGGCCGTCGAGGCGGCTTCCCTGCAGCCAGATATCCAGAATGGCCAGCGCCGGGCGCCGGCGTCGGATCGCGTCCAGCGCCTCATCGGCGTCGCGGGCGCCGCGGACCTGATGGCCGGCGTCTTCCAGGATACCCCCGACCAGATCGCGGATATCGGCTTCATCATCAATGACGAGAATGTCAGAAGACATCAGGCGCTCTCCGATGCGGGCTTTTCAGCCGGCGCGGGGTCATCAGATAGGGAAAATGCGCTGTCGGCCGGTGTTTGACCGAACACTGGGTGGCGGGGAAGCACAAACCGCACCACTGCGCCGGGGGCGGGATCGGCGTCTGTGAGTTCGAGAACGCCGCCATGGTCCTCCACGACCCGTTGGACAATCGCAAGGCCGAGCCCGGTGCCTTTGGCGCGGGTGGTGACATAGGGCTCAACCAGGCGGGCGCGGTCTTTGGCGGGAAAGCCAACGCCATTATCCATGAACTCAAGGACCACAACATCGTTGATGTCAGTGAGCCGCATGACCACGCGCCCCTCTTTGGGATCGCCGGTCTGTTGGCGGCGCGTGTGAATCGCTTCGCTGGCGTTCTTGACGACATTGGTGATGGCTTGCGCCATCAGGCGTTCGTCGCACCATAACGGCGCCACCGCCGCGGCCTCGACGTCAAACCGAATATCCGGCGCGGCCAGCCGTTGGGCAAACGCGCTCGCGCGCATCAGTTCGCTGAGATCGGTGAGTTTCGGGCGCGGCGCAGGCATCCGTGCAAAACCGGAAAACTCATCCACCATGCGTCCGATATCGGCGACCTGGCGCAAGATCGTGTCGGTGCAGCGTTCAAAAATATCCCGGTCGTTGGTGATTTCGTGGGCGTATTTGCGTTGCAGGCGTTCGGCTGAAAGTTGGATCGGGGTGAGCGGGTTCTTGATTTCGTGTGCGATGCGACGGGCGACGTCTTTCCAGGCTTCCTGGCGTTGGGCGGCAACCAGGCGGGTCATGTCGTCGAAGGTGAGAACCTGGCCGCGCCCGGTGGCGTCAGCATTGATGCGCACATTGAGATGGGTTGCCCCACCCTGGCGTTGCAGATCGACGCGATGGCTTTCGTGGGGCTCTTGCTCGGCCGCGCGGCGCAAGATGTCGGCGAATTCCGGCGCAACTTCGAGCAGCCGCCGGCCTTCCAGTTTGGCGTCGGGCAGGCCCAAAAGTGTCGCCGCCGAACGATTGGCAATCACAATCCGGCCGTCAGGATCAAGGCCGATCACCCCGGCGCTGACATCGCCAAGCACGGTGCGCATGAACGCCGAACGCGCTTCGGCTTCTTGGCGGGCCTTGATCAGATCGCCGCGTTGGGCCTCCAATTGGGTGGTCATGCGGTTGAAAGCCCGGCCCAGCGCATCGACCTCGTCGCGTTCGGCGCTGACGCCGACGCGCGCGGCCAAATCGCCGGCGGCAACCCGCCCGGCGGCCTGCGCCAAACGCCCGATCGGCTCGGAAATCCGCGTTGCGTTCGACAAGCCAAGCCAGACCGCACCAAGCAAGATCAGCAGCGCCGTGGTCAGATAAGACAACACGAACAGGGTTTGCAGGCGCGCGCGGCGGCTTTCCGCCTCGCGATAGGCCACCACCGCCTCTTCATATTGCGTCAGCCGGCCCAGCATGGCTGGGTCAAGCGCGGCGGTGACGTAAAGATACGCGTCGCGATAAGCGCTCAGCCGGTACAGCGCGCGCACCAAACCTTCGGGTTTGGACAAGCGCATGGAGACATCCGCGCTCGCATCGGTGAAATCCTTGGCTTCGGGCGCAACAAAACGCGGTTGAGCGCCCGATTGGGCGCTGGCGAGAACTTTGCCCTGTGAGTCAATGATATAGGCGGCCTGAAAGAAGCGTCTTTGGGTTTGGGCGGTGAGATAACCCTGAAACTCGCCGGGCTGGGTGGCAAAGCCGCGCTCCGCGCCATTCAGGTCGCCGGCCATGACCTGAACCGCATCGCGAATATCGCCCTGCATATCGCCGAGATAGGCCCGACCAATGACGGCGGCGCTCTCCACGACGGTCTTGACCCGCGCGCTGAACCAATCTTCCAAGCCGCGGCTGATCGAGGCGCCATAAAACAGCGCCACGACCACGGCAGGCGTTACCGCCGCCAGACTGAACAGGCCGACAAACCGTAAATGCAGGCGGGCGCCGGTTTCGAGCGCGGCGCGGGCGCGCGCAATGCGCACAATCCGGGCGACCACCAGCGCGCCCAGCGCCAACATCAGAAGGAGACTGGCCACAAGCAGGCCAAACAGAATGGGATTGGCAGGGCCGGCGGCGGCGGCGCCCGCACCGCTCAGTGCGAAAAATGTGGCAATCGCGACCAGGCTGGCCGCCAAGGTGAACGCCAAACCAAAGCCAATCGACCACAGCCGTGTCCGCTCGCCCTCAACGGAGGCGGTAGCGGTCGGGAGCGCCAAATCTGCAGCGGTGGTTGTCGTCATCCGGTCACACACAGCTGTGGCAGGAACGCCACAGACTGTGTTTGGCCGGCAGCTTGGCTTGCGTCAATCGTCCCGACCAGTTGCAAGGCCCAGCAGCTGTATTTTCTTCCGTAAGGTGTTTCGGTTGATGCCCAGCAAGGCTGCAGCGCGGATTTGGTTGCCGCGAGTGACATCCAAGGCGGTTTCGATCATCGGTCGCTCCACGTCCGCCAACAGCCGGTCAAAGAGGTTCGGCTCCGGACCAGCCGCCAATTCCTGACGCATCCGCGCGATGATCTCGCGCGCTAGGCCGTCTTCACTCCCCGTGGTCGCTGCAGGCCCAAGCGCGCCGGCCAATTCATCCTCCACTTCCTTGCCGGTGATCACCATTTCGGGGCGCAGGGCCGCTGCCCGGCGGAGCAGATTTTCCAGCTCCCGAACATTGCCGGGCCAATCATGGCGGCGCAGCGCCTCCACCGCCGATTGATCCAAGACCCGGTGCGGCAGCCCTTCGCGGCGGGCGCGCACCAGAAAGGCCCGCGCCAGATCGGCGACATCCTCCAGCCGCTCACGCAAGGGCGGCAGGCGGATCGGCGCCACATTAAAGCGAAACAGCAGATCACGGCGGAACTGGCCGGCGGCCGCCCGGTCCGCCAGATGCGTCTGGCTGGAGGCGATCAAGCGCAAATCGGCGCTGGGGGTGGCCTCCAGTTCCGCAAGCAAGCGCGCCAACCGCGCTTGGCCGTCTGCGCCAAGATCATCCAGGCCGCTCATATACAAAACGCCGTGCGCGGCTTCAGTAAACTTCGCCCGCAGCGTCGCTTCCAGCGTATCGCCCGAGGCGCCGGCGAGACTGGCGAACACAAACGGATAGTCCTTGCGGCGGCTAAAGCCGTGGATGGCGCGGGCCACCCGCTCCTTGCCGGCGCCGAACTCGCCCTCGATCAGCACGGTCAGATCGGTGGCCGCCACCCGTGCGAGCACGCGGTAAACCTCCTGCATCGCGGCCGAGCGGCCGATCAGCGGCAGGCGTTCTTCCTTTTCCGCCGCTGCCGCGCTGGCGCGCGATTTGGCGTCCGGCTTGATGGTCAAAGCGCGGCGCACCGCGCCGACCAGATCATCGAGATCAAAAGGCTTGGGCACATAATCATAGGCCCCGCCGCCGGCCGCAGAGAGCGCCGTCAGGACATTATTCTGTCCGCTCATGACGATGAACGGCAGGTCCGGGCGGGCCGCCTTCAGCCCAGACAAGGCGTCAAACAGGCTTTCATCGCCCATATACACATCGCTGACGACGATATCGCCCTCGCCATCGCGGACCCATTTGGACAGCGTGCTGAGATTGTTGGTGGCGCGGACATTGAAGCCCTCGCGGGTCAAAGCCTGTTGCAAGACGAGCCGGACGGAGGCGTCATCGTCGGCCAGCAAGACGCGATTGGCGGTGGTCATGGGGTTTCCTTGCTCAAGCGCGCGCTTGGGCGGTCGAACGGCAACAGCACGCGGAACTGCGTGCGCCCGGGCCGGCCATCGGCTTCGATCCAGCCTTCGTGGCGGCGCACGATTTCCATGGCGACGGCAAGCCCCAAGCCCACCCCGCCTTTTTTGGTGGTGAAGAACGGCTCAAACACCCGCGCCTGCAGGTCCGGCGGCAAGCCTGCGCCATTGTCTTCAAACGCCACTTCCAAAGCGCCGCGGGCGGAGGCGCCGGCGCCGCTGCGCACCCTGAGGCCGGCGCGGTAGGCGGTGGAAATGCGCAGATGGGCTGCATCCTTGTGGGGGCCGCTCAAAGCGGCTTCCGCACCGTTTTTGGCAATGTTCAAGAACGCTTGGATCAACTGGTCGAAATCGGCGCTCAGCTCTGGCAAGGACGGATCGAAATGTTCGCTCAAGCTGACATTTGGAAACATCGGCGCAATCAGGCCGCGCACGCGATCAAGCGCCTGATGCACATTCACCGCGCTCAAGCGCGGCGGAGCCAATCCATCGAGGCCATCGAGCCGATCGGTCAAGCGGCGGATGCGATCGGCCTCGGCCACGATCAGGTCGGCCAATTGGGCAAGATCGGCGTCCTTGCCAGCGCCTTTGCCGATCAGCTGAGCAGCGGCGCGAATGCCAGCCAGCGGATTGCGCACTTCATGGGCAAGCGTGCGCGCAATCGCGGGCGCAGGGCGCATATCGCGGGCGGCGTGCGTTGAATTGGCGACACACACGCTCAGCGCTATGAACCGGCCGTCCTCCAAGGGCGCGGCAGACAAATCCGCCGCGCCCAGCCCGGCGATTTCAATCACCACATCATGCGCCGAAACCGGCCCACGCCGCTCGGCCGCCGCCGCCACCACCGCCGCCGCCACACTGTCGGGCCCAAACACATCGCGCAAAGCCCGGCCCAACAGCCCGCCGGCGCCGCCGAGCAGCACGACCGCGGCGGCATTCACGTACCGAATTCGGCCATTGGCCTCCACGCCGAGCACGGCGTGGGGCAAGCCGTCGAGCCACTTCTCGGCGTCTGGCGGCTGGGCCGGGCGCAGATCATGCTGGGGCGGGGCTTTCACACTCATGCGGCCAACGCCTCCTGGTCTTCAGCGAACACCGCGATCAGCGCGGCCCGCAGCCGCGCCGGGTCATCCTCGGTGAGCAAACGGGCCCGCAAGGTTTTCATGGCGTCGTCCGACATCCGCGCCAGCGCGGCCGATAGGCCCCAAGCGATATGCTTGCGCGCGACCTTCTGGCCCAGCGCTTTGCCATACAGGTTCAAGCTGTCTTCATGCAGGGCCAAAAGCCCGGCCAGGATCACCTCCGGCGTTGGTTGGCCATGAACCGCGCCATCGATCAGCTCGGCGGCGATCTGGGCCGGCAGCCAAGGCTTGCCTTGCGCAGCCCGCCCGATCATCGCGCCGGCCGCGCCCGACTGCGCCAAGGCCAGGCGCGCGTCAGCGGCGGTGGCGATATCGCCATTGACGATCACCGGGATGGAGACGGCTTCAACCGTTGCACGCACCGCCGCCCAATCGGCGCTGCCCTTATAGAATTGGCAGCGCGTGCGGCCATGCACCGTGATCATCCGCACGCCCGCAGCCTGCGCGCGCGCTGCAAGCGCGGGGGCGTTGAGATCGTTATGATCCCAGCCCAGGCGCATCTTGAGCGTCACGGGTTTGGCGGTGGCGTTGACTGTCGCTTCGATCAGGCGCAGCGCCAGATCCGGTTCGCGCATCAAAGCCGAGCCGCTGAGGCCAGTGGTCACCGATTTCGCCGGGCAGCCCATATTAATGTCGATCACATCAGCACCGGCCTGTTCGGCAAGCTTGGCGCCGGTCGCCATCCAGTGCGGCTCACGCCCAGCGAGCTGGATCACCAGCGGCTCGATCACGCCTGATCCGGCGGCCCGGCGCACCACATCGCGCCGCGATCGCGCCAGTTGGTCGCTGGCGACCATTTCCGAGACGACATAAGATGCGCCAAAGGCTTGCGCCTGCCGGCGGAACGGCAGATCGGTGACGCCCGCCATGGGCGCCAAAAGAACCGGCCGCGCGATCTTGCGGCCGCCGAGATCGATCGGCAGAAGCATTGCCTATCTTTATGGCGCCTGTTTTGTGGGCGCCAAGGAGTTTCTTGTTGCGATGCAAAACAGCCGCAGGATTTCACCGTGAGCGCGAACGCCCCGCTCCGACAGGCGGCCATCCTTGTCGCCGCCGGAATTGGCGCCCGGACCGGCTTTGACCGGCCCAAGCAATTCATGACGCTGGCCGGCAAGCCGGTTCTGCGCTGGTCGATTGAGGCGTTTGCGGCGGCCGGCGTCGCACCGATCATTGTAGTGTTGGACCCCGCCCGTCAGGCCGAGGCCGAAGCGATCTTGGCCGGCCTTGACGGACTGCGGTTTGTTGCTGGCGGCGCGACGCGCACGGCTTCGGTGCGCGCCGGGATCGCCGCGCTGCGCGACGATGAGGCCGAGCTGGTCCATATCCACGACGCCGCCCGGCCGGGTTTAACGCCGGCGATGATCGCCAAGATGGTGGCTGGTTTCACGCCGCAGATCGGCGCCGTCGCCCCGGCTTTGGCGGTGGCTGATGCACTCAAGGTCGAGACCGAGCGCGGCGCAATCTCTGGGCCTTCCCGCTCTGGGCTGCATCGCGTGCAAACGCCGCAAACGGTGCGGCTGGCGCCGTTTCGCGCCGGACTGAAAGCGATCGCCGATGACGCGACGTTTGATGACGACCTGGCGATCGCCGAGACGATCGGCCTCACTTGCGCGCTGGTTGGCGGCGCACAGCGACTGATGAAACTGACCTATGCGGAGGATTTGGCAATGCTGGAGCAGCTGATTGGGCCGCGCCTTTCGCCCCGGATCGGGGCGGGAACGGACGCCCATCGCTTCGGGCCGGGCGATCATGTCACGCTATGCGGGGTCAAGATTGCCCATAATGCCGGGCTGATCGGCCATTCGGACGCTGATGCGGCCTGGCATGCGCTGACCGATGCGCTGCTCGGCGCCATCGGCGCGGGCGATATCGGCGATCATTTCCCGCCCACGGATCCGCGCTGGAAAGGCGCGCCGTCCGGGGTGTTTTTGAAGCACGCCGCCGATCTGATTTCGGCCCGTGGCGGCAAGATCGGCAATGTCGATGTGACGATCATCTGCGAGCGGCCGAAGATCAAACCCCACCGCGAAGCAATGCGCGCGGCAACCGCCGAACTGTTGGGGATAGCGCCCGCACGCGTCAGCGTGAAGGCGACCACCCTGGAGGAAATGGGCTTCACCGGGCGCCAAGAGGGCTTGGCGGCGCAGGCAAGCGCCTTGGTGATGCTGCCGGAGAGCGATGATGTTTGACGAGGGCTTGTTGATGCTGGCGCGGTTGACGCTCGAGGAATGTCGTGCGCGGCGCCTGAAGATCGCCACCGCCGAAAGCTGCACGGGCGGGCTAGTCGCAGCGTTGCTCACCGAAATCCCCGGCTCCTCTGATGTCGTCGATCGCGGCTTCGTCACCTATTCCAATCGCGCCAAAATGGAGATGCTCCGCGTGCCGGGCGATCTGATTGCGGACATGGGCGCGGTGAGCGAGCCGGTGGCGCGGATGATGGCGGAAGGCGCGCTGCGCGAAAGCCGGGCCAATATCGCGGTGTCGATCACCGGCGTTGCCGGCCCCGGCGGCGGTTCGGCTTTGAAGCCGGTCGGCCTCGTTCACATCGCTGTGGCGCGTGAAAACAAGGCGATCCTGCACGAAGCCCATCGCTTCGGCGAAATCGGCCGCACGGAGATCCGCTTGGCGACCGTGGCGGCCGCGCTGGAGATGGTGCGCAAAATGATCTGAGCTTTGTGTGCTGGATCAGGCCGCAACCGCCTCCTGCGGCTCCTCCGCCTGGCGCGCCCACAGCTCGGCATATTCCCCGCCCATTGCGACGAGATCGCCATGGGTCCCGCGTTCCACGATCGCGCCGTCCTTCAGCACCAGAATCTGATCGGCGCCGGCGATGGTTGACAGGCGGTGGGCGACCACCAGGGTCGTACGGCCGCGGCTGGCGTCTTCGAGCGCGGCCTGCACCTCCGCTTCGGTGCGGCTGTCGAGCGATGATGTCGCTTCATCCAAAATCAAAATCGGCGGGTTTTTCACAATGACCCGGGCAATGCCGACGCGCTGGCGCTCCCCGCCTGAAAGCTTCAAGCCGCGCTCACCAACTTTCGTGTCCCAGCCCTGCGGCAGGCCTTCGATAAACGCCAACAGCCGCGCCTGGCGGGCGGCTTCGCGCAGGTCTTCGTGCGAGGCCTCGGGGCGGCCATAGGCGATGTTGTAGCGGATCGTGTCGTTGAACAGCACGACGTCTTGCGGCACGAGGCCAAGGGCGGCGCGCAAACTGGATTGCGTGACGGTTTTGATGTCGACGCCGTCAATGGCGACTTGGCCCTTGGTTGGGTCATAGAAGCGCAACAAGAGCTTCAAAACAGTGGATTTTCCGGCGCCGCTGGGACCTACAATCGCGGTGGTCTTGCCCGCTGGCGCCACGAACGAGACGCCATGCAGGCCGACATCGCGCCCGTCATGGGCAAAGCCGACACCCTCAAACGCCACCGCTCCGCCCTTCGCAACGAGCGTCCCCGCGCCCGGCGCATCGGCCACGTCCGGCTTTTCATCGAGCAGCACGAACATCTTTTCCATGTCGATGCTCGATTGCTTGATCTCGCGATAGGCAAAGCCAAGAATGTTCAGCGGAGCATAGAGATTGAGCATGATGAGCATCACGGCCGTGATGTCGCCCGGCCCCATCTCGGAGCCCAAAACCCGCGAGCCGGCGAAGGCCACAATCGCTGCCAGGCCGAGATTCATCAGCAGCGCCTGGGCGACGTTCAGCACCACCAGCGAGGTGTTGGAGCGCACCGCGGCCTGGGCATAGCCTGCGAGCGCGCGGTCGAAGCGTTCGGTTTCGCGGGCTTCAGCGCCGAAGCTTTTCACGGTTTCGAAGTTTATCAGGCTGTCGACGGCGCGGGCGCTGGCTTCGGTGTCTTTGTCGTTCATCTCGCGGCGGTGGGCGAGGCGCCATTCTGTGATCCCGAACGTGATCCAGGCATAAACCCCCACGGTCGCGGCCGCGATCAGGGAAAACTCCCAGCCATATTTCCAGGCGAGCACGCCGGCGGCGAGCGCCAGTTCGATCACGGTGGGCGCGATATTGAAAGCAAGGAACCGCAGCAGAAAATCAATTGCCCGCACGCCGCGCTCGATCGTGCGGTTGAGCGCGCCGGTGCGCTTGGACTGGTGAAACCTGACGCTCAGCGAATGGACATGGGAAAACACCGCACGCCCGGCGCGGCGCTGGGCCTGCTCCGACACTGGCGAAAAAATCGCATCGCGGATTTGCGGCCCGGCGGTTGAGGCAAAGCGCATCGCTGCCCATAATCCAACCAGGCCCATGAACAGCCCGAACAGGCCTTCCTGATCGCCCTTGCTCAGCCGGTTGATGCCGTCAGCCAGCGCCAAAGGCGAAAACACGGCCAGCACCTTGGCCGCCAGCGTCAGCGCCAACGCCGCCCACAGCCGCAAACGCACGCCCGCCTCGTTCAAACCGCCGATCAGAACCATCAGGCGGCGGATACTTTTGGTGACGGATTGGGCTGGGTCGTCGGCCTCGGCGGCCGGGGCGCCGGAACGGGGCGCGACATGGGGTGGTCTCATGGCTTTCAGGTAAGGCCACGCGCGCCGGACCGCAATGCGGCTAAGCGCAAAGGCGGGCGCAGGTCTTGCCTCTTTTTTGCCGCTGGACCGTTTCCAGGCTAACAATGCTAGAAGGACGCCATGACGAAAATGACTTCGATTTGTGTCTATTGCGGCTCGTCCAACACGACAAAGCCGGAATATCTCGACCTGGCGACGCGGCTGGGAATCACGCTTGCCCAACGCGGCGTTCGGCTGGTCTATGGCGGCGGCAAGGTCGGCCTGATGGGGCGCTGTGCGGAGGCCGCCCACAAGGCGGGCGGTGAAGTGCTTGGCGTGATGCCGCATTTCCTGGCCCGGCGCGAGATCGTTTACCAGGACGTGCCCCACCGCATGGTCGACACCATGCATGAGCGCAAACAGATCATGCTCGATGAAAGCGACGCCTTCATTACCCTGCCCGGCGGCGTCGGCACGCTGGAGGAGGCGGTAGAGACGTTATCGTGGCGCCGGCTTGATCTGCACAAGAAGCCGCTGGTGTTCCTGGCCGAGGATGATTTTTGGGCGCCGTTCTTCGCTTTGATGCAACACACCATCGACGCCAACTTGACGCCGGCCGCTTTCAGCGAGGCGCTGCTGAGCGCCAACACCATTGAGGCGGCCCTGGCCGCGATCGAGGCGCGGGTGGAGACGAAGGTGATTTAAGCCGCCTGCCCGACCAATCGTTTCGCGGCCTTTTCCGGCCCGATGAGCTGAAACATCGCCGCCATATCGGGCCCATGGTCATGGCCGGTCAGCGCCTGGCGCAGCGGCATGAATAGCGCCTTGCCCTTGGCGCCGGTCTTTTCTTTCACGGCTTCGGTAAAGCCCTTCCAGCTGTCCGGGCCATAGGGCGCCTTCGGCAGCTGCGCCAGGGCGGCGGCGGCGAAAGCGGCGTCTTCGATCTTCGGCGTGATCGGGCCGGTAACGACCTGCGCCCACTCGCCCACCCCGCCCCAGGTGACGATATTGGCCCGCGCGGCATTCCAGAACAGTTCGCCGAGATCGGCGTTGTGCGCCATCAGATGGGGCTTGGCCTGTTCATAGGGCATGGCGTGCAGAACTTGCGCATTGAGGCGCTCCAGTTCGTCGGCGTCAAACCGGGCCGAAGCGCGGCCGATCTTGTCCCAGCTGAACTCGGCGGCCAATTCATCAAGGCTGGCGCGGATTTGCACGGGGTCGGAGGTGCCGATTTTAGCCAGGCACGACAACACCGCGATCGGCTCAAAGCCGCCCTCGCGCAGATCTTCCACGCTCAAGCTGCCGGTGCGCTTGGACAGCTTGCCGCCGTCGGCGCCGGACAGAAGCGGGAAATGCCCAAACGCCGGAACCGGCCCGCCGATGGCCTCAAAAATCTCCACCTGCACGCCGGTATTGGTAACGTGATCTTCGCCGCGGATGATGTGGCTCATCTTGAAGTCGCGGTCATCGACCACGCTGGGCAGCGTATAAAGGTAGGCCCCATCCGCGCGGATCAGCACCGGGTCGGACAAAGAGGCGGTGTCGATCGACACCGGGCCACGGACCAAATCCGTCCACTCAACCCGCTTGCCGGAGAGCTTGAACCGCCAGTGGGGCTTGCGCCCCTCGGCTTCGAGCTTCTTGCGGTCATCGCCAGTCAGACTAAGCGCGGCGCGGTCATAGACCGGCGGGCGATTGCGGGACTGGGCGATCTTGCGCTTGCGGTCGAGTTCGTCTTCGGTTTCGTAACAGGGATAAAGCAGCCCTTGTGCGACCAGGGCGTCGCGGGCGCGATCATAGTCGTCAAACCGCTCCGACTGTTTGGCGGTTTCCTGCCACTCAAGCCCCAACCATTTGAAATCTCGCAAGATCGCCTCTTCAAATTCCTTGGTCGACCGGGCGAGATCGGTGTCGTCAATGCGCAGCATGAACACGCCCTGATGTTGGCGGGCAAACAGCCAATTCATCAAAGCGGTGCGGACATTGCCGACATGCAGCTTGCCGGTCGGCGAAGGGGCGATGCGAACGCGAACAGACATGGAATGCGCCTAATGAAACCGGGGGGTGAATCCGGGAAGGGCGCGCTTTTAGCGGGTTTGGCCGGCCGGGGATAGGTCGGGCTTTACCGCATAAAGGCCGAACGCTTTGGTCCGTCCGATTTCCGTCAGCCCCAAAGGGGAACGACCAGCGCAGTCCGGATTGATCAGCACCACATACTGATAGTTCTGCCGCCAGTTCAGGAGCGCGGGGGCCCAGGGCTCATGGCGATGGCGCTCAGGGGCGGCAAGCTCTTCTAGGTCCATATGCAGCCACGGCAGGCGCAATGCGGGTTTGATCTGCAACGGCTGCATGCCGGCGCCGCTGAACAAGACATGCACAAACACACGCCGCTCCGCGACCAGGATGGCCGGCACATGATCCAGACCACCGAGCGTCTTGGCCGCGCATCCCGGCGCGCCGGCTTTGGGATCGGCTTCGGCCACCACCAGCCTTGCCCCAGCCGGCAGATCCGCCCCCAGCTGCGACAACCCTTGGCGATTGAGCTGATGGGTTTGCCAGGCCGGCGTCAGCGCGATCAGTTTGACGCAGACCGAGACCAACGCCGCCCCGGCAATCAGGGCCAGTTTCTTGCGATCGATCTCCATCGCCGCCACAGCAACAAACCCCGCAAAGATCGCCAAGCGGGAATCCAGCAGTGAGGTCGCGCCCAGCGATGTCGGCGCCACGGCCAGCACACAGCAGAAGATCAAAAGCGGGGGGCCCAGCAGCGGATGGAAGCGCAGAAAGCCGCCCCTGGCGAGGAAATACAGGCACGTCAGGAACACCACGACCTCAATCGCGGCAAGCCAAATCCAGCCGGCGAAGACCGGGCCGATGAGCGCAAAAAACTTGGATGAGTCGAGGACAAAGAACGGGTCCACCGGCGCGCTCGCCGCTGACAGCCCAAGGCCTGCCGCAAAGTAGGCAAGCACGCGCGCGGCGCGCCAGAAGCTCGCCCATGACCGCCGGTCGAGAAGTTCAATCAGGCCAATCAGGCCAACCACGCCGGCCAAAGCCCCGATGTGAAAAACATACAGGCATACCGACAAAAGATTGAACGCAAGAAGGCGCAACCACCAAGGCCGGTCGCGCCAACGCAGCCACAAGGTCAGCGCCAACAGGCCAACGACCATGCTCAGGGCGTAGTTGATCAATCCGGCGGTGATCGCGAGATTGAACATCAAGACGCTTGCCAGCGGCAGGCTCGGTTGGCTGTGGCCGTATAATTGCCGTTGCAGCAGCCACGTCGCCAAGGGGGCGCCGACAAAGCCGACAAACCAAACCAGGCGGGTGGCCGTTTCCGCCGACAGCCAAGGCGACAGCGCGATGCCAGCCAGGTCCAATCCAAGATTGGGGATCAGGCCCCAAACGACCTGATAGTCGCGCCGCAAAGGATCATCGAGCGCACTGTTGATAACTTCCAGTCGCGCGGCGTGGTTCAAATAGTCCCAAGCCAAGGGCGTCGGAAACGCCAGGGTCCAAATGGCTTGGATGGCGACAAGCCCCAGCAGCACCGCGGCCGGCATTGAGATCGCTGGCCAGCGAAACGTTGCTGCGACCGATTGTATCATACCGCACCTCAAAGGACGCGCCGACATTAACCAGCTGTCCTTTGTGTTTGGTGAAGACGTCGCTTATTTCGCGAAGGCCTCAGCTCAAAGCGCGCGCATCGCGCGCAAACCTTGACGCTTAGCTAACGAGGCCCGTCTCCTTCTTGGCGGCGCCGGTGCGGGCGGTCCATTCCGCCATCAGCCGCGGGGCCTCGCCCGCTTCCGCCGCCATGATCGCGTCGTGCTTTGGATCGCGGCAGGTGATTTCGACATTGATGCCATTGGGATCATAGAAATAGATCGAATGGACGAAATGGTGATCGATCGGGCCAAAGCAGGGAATGTCATGTTCGGCGAGGCGCTTTTGGAAAGCCGCCAGCTCCTCCATGGTCGCCACCTCCATCGCCAGATGCAGATCCATGCCCCACTTCATCTTGAATTTTTCCGGCTTAGCGTTGCCGGGCACATCGAAGAACGCAACGAAATTGCCGTCTCCCAATTGGAAGAAGAGATGCATGTAAGGCAGTGGCCGGCCGGTGCCGGGCTCTTCTTCAAAGATCAGCGAGGCTTTCAGCGGCAGGCCCAGAACATCTTGATAAAAGCGTCGGGTTTCTTCAGCGTCCTTGCAGCGATAGGCGGTGTGGTGCACGCCGCGGATCGGCGGGGCGGCGGTGGCTTTGGTCATGGGCACTCTCCCCTGGCTTTTTTGGAGCCTAACTCAATCGGCGGCGAAAATCGCCTCCAGACTGGTGCGGCTCATGCCGTGCTTGAGATAATTGTACGGCGTCAGGTTCACTGCCTTGATGATGGCGCGGTGACTGTCGGCGTCGAAATCGAGCACATTGATGCAGGCGGTGTCCTGTTCAAACGCCGCCGCCGCGGCCAGTCCGGCCCCGCAGGCCCAAGACAACACCACCCGATTGATCCCTTCATGGGCAACCACAAGCGCGGTTTTCCAGCCCGGCCGATTGAGCAGTGTTGTCAGCGCTTCGACTGCGCGCATCTGCGCCTCGGCGAAACTCTCGCCATTGAACATCCGCGCGCCGAATTCGCCGGCGCGGGCGAACTCGGCTTTCATGGCGCCGGCCGCCTCTGTGCGTGAAGCGAATTTCAGCGTGCCGCCCTTGAGTTCCACGAGCGCCGGCTCGGCCCAAAGAGGCGGCGGCGCGGCTTGTGCGGCGAGGACCAATTCAGCGGTCTCGTTGGTGCGCGGATAGCCCGACGCGATGGCAATATCGAACGGCGTCTGCGCCAAGGCCGCGCCCGCCGCGCGGGCCTGATCCTGGCCCTGCGGCGTCAAGGTGGCGATCGTGTGATCGCCCGCGCGCAACACCTTGTCGCTGAAATAATCGACATGGGCGTGGCGCATCAGAAAAACGCGCCGCCGGGCCAGATGCGCACTCACGCCACGCCCCATTCGGCAAGCACTTCGGCTGTGTGCTTGCCGACTTCGGGAAGGGTTTCTTGCACGCGTGAGGGCGTGCGCGAGAACCGCGGCGCGACATTGGGCTGCACAACGCCGTGAACCGAAACGAACGTTTCGCGCGCCTTGTTGTGGCCATGATCGGGCGCTTCGCCAAGCGTCAGCACCGGCGCAAAGCACACATCGCTGCCCTCCATCAGCGCGCACCATTCCTCACGCGTCTTTTCACGGATCACCGCTGCGACCTTGGTCGACAGATCGGGCCACTGGCTCTTGTCCATCTGGGCATGGAACGCGGTATCCTGGCTCAAGCCTGCTTTCTCCAACAGCAGCGCGTAGAATTGCGGTTCGATCGAGCCGATCGAAACATACTTTCCGTCCTTGGTTTCATAGCAGTCATAGAAGTGGGCGCCGCCATCGAGCAGATTGTTGTCGCGATTGTCGCTCCACATGCCCATGGCGCGAAAGCCATAGAACATGGCCAACAGCGAGGCCGCTCCGTCGGTCATGGCGGCGTCGATGATTTGTCCGTTTCCGGAGCGTTGGGCTTCAAACAGCGCCGCGCAAATGCCCATCGCGAGATAGAGCGCGCCGCCGCCGAAATCGCCAACGAGGTTCAAGGGCGGGGATGGCGGACGATCGGCCGGCCCCATGGCGGCGAGTGCGCCGGTCAGCGCGATATAGTTGATGTCATGGCCGGCCGCGAGCGCCAGCGGCCCGGTCTGGCCCCAACCGGTCATGCGGCCATAGACGAGCTTTGGATTGGCCTTCAACGCGTCTGTCGGCCCCAGGCCCAGCCGCTCCATCACGCCGGGGCGAAACCCTTCGATCAGCGCATCGGCCTTGCCGATCAGCGCAAGGGCGGTCGCAACATCTTCCGGCTTCTTCAGATCCAGCGCCACCGAGCGGCGCCCGCGGCTCGTTACATCAAACTTCGAGCCGCCCATGCCGCCTTTCCGGTCGATGCGCACAACATCTGCACCCATATCGGAGAGCAGCATGGCGCAGAACGGCCCCGGGCCAATGCCCTGAAACTCGATCACCCGCACCCCGGAAAGCGGCCCCTGGCCCATGGTCTGCTCCTTTTTGTTTAAAGCGATTGGCCGTCATCGACGGCAAGCACCGCGCCGGTGACGTGACTGGATTGCGGCGAAACCAAGTAAAGCAGCGCCTGATCGAGCGCTTCGATTGGCATGACTCGTCGGCGCGGGAAGCCCTGGATCATTTTCTGTCCGCTCTCTTCGCCAAGCCATTCAGCATTGATCTCGGTTTCAATATAGCCGGGGCAGATGGCGTTCACATTGATGTTCTGGCGCGCCCATTCCCGCGCGAGGCTCTTTGTCATGTGCGCCACCGCCGCTTTCGAGGCGCAATAGGCGGTCAGGCCGGGCAAAACTTTCAGCGCCGCCATCGAAGCGATGTTCACAATCCGTCCAGGCCGTTTGGCCGCCATCATTCGCCGCGCGCCTTCGCGCGCGACAAGAAACACGCCGCGCACATTGACATTGAACACCTGGTCGAAATCGGCCGCCGAGATCTCAACCGCCAAACCGCGCGCATTCATGCCGGCATTGTTGACAACGATGCTGGGGGCCCCAAAGCCCACTTGCAACGCATCATAAGCGGCCTGGATCGAAGCTTCCTCGGCCACGTCCATCGCAACCGGCAAGACGTTTGCACCGCCAGACGCAAGCTCGGCGGCAAGCATCTGCAGTCGCTCCACCCGCCGCGCGGCGATCACGACATCGGCGCCCTGGCTGGCCAACAGGCGGGCAAACTGGGCGCCAAGTCCGCTGGAGGCGCCCGTTACCAGCGCCACTTCACCTTTCAGGGGCTTGCCATGCGCCGCTTCACCCATCTGTGCTCTTCCTTCACCACACGCTTCACGACATAGTGCGTCGCACGTCTTGCTCGGCCATTGCTGAACGAGGCCGGCGGCGGGCGTCAAGCCAGACGCAACGTTAGCCGTATCTGGGGAGAGGCGTCATCAGCGAACGTGTGATGATCCGCGCAGCCGACCCACGCCGGGCGCGCCTGATCCAGGCGCACCTGTGCGCTGGCGGCATGTCCGCGGCGGCGCTCTCGGGCGCTGCCTTTCTGCGCCCCTCGCCGCAGGCCGAAGAGGTGGTGTTGCTTGATTGCGTTGGCCACGATGTCGTTGGCGCGGCGGATCTGTTGCGAAGCCAGGCCACCGGGCCCTTGGCGATTATCGGCTGGGCCGATGTCGCTGCCCACATCGCTGCCGCCAGCGCCTTGGACGGGTGTGCGCCGGCGGACGTGCACGGCGTGTCGCTGGCGCGGTATCTGCGCGCCGCTGCCCGGTTCGGCGTTGCGCGGGCGGCAGCCGATATTCGCCGCGGGGCGCCGGCGCCGCCGGCTGCGCCAGAGGATGGTCTGAGGCTGCTTTATGTTGGCGCCCCTGATCCCTTCTTTCTGTATCTCGGTCGCATGTGCCGCGATCGCGGCGCGGAGCTTTGCGCCGTTTTGACCGCGTTTGCGGCCTTCGACGCGCTGCACGATTCCACTTTTGATGCAGCCATTCTGAACGGCGCGCAGGATCCGGCTTCGGCCTTGTCGCTGTGCGCGGCGCTGCGCCGCAACGCCGAACTGCAGGACCTTCCGATTGCGCTGGCCGGGCCGGCGCGCGACGGGTTTGAGAGCGAAGCCGCCGGCCGCGGCGCAAGTTTGCTTCTGCGCCGCAGCCATGACAGCGACCTCGAATGGCTGGCCCAGCATGTGCGTCTGGCCCGCGCCCATGCCCAGATCCGCACCGGCCTGCGGGTCTTGCGCGATGCAGCGCGCGAAGCCCGCACCCAGCTTGTTCACGCCGGCTACTTCGAAGCCGATCTGGCGCGCCAGGCCAGCGCCCATCAGCACGCCAATCGCCCCTTCTCGGTCATCGCTTTCCGCCTTGAAGGCCTTAACGGTTTGAGCCCGCCCGATGCGGCGCGCGCCTTTGGCGAAGCGGCCTCGCTGGCTTTGCGGCTCGTGCGCGCGGAAGACCTTGCTGGACGCATTGGCGAAGACACGTTTGCGATTTTGCTGCCCAACAGCGACGCCCACGCCGCCGATGTCGCGAGCCGTCGCATTGCGGCTGTGGCCGAATGCACGGCGTTTGCAGCAAGCCCTGCCGGCGCCAGTGTCCAGCTTGTCAGCGCCATTGCCTGCCTTGCCCCCGGTGAAGGCGGCCCCGGCCTCTTGGCGCGCACCCTCGATGGATTGACGCCGCAACAACGGCGCGCCCAGCCGTGACGACATCGCCGATCCAGATCGACTTTTTCGCCGATCCCACCTGTCCGTGGTGTTATGTCGGTTTCCACGCGGTGCAGGCCGCGCGCAGGCAAGTGCCGCACGCCAGCGTTCTGATGTGGCGGCCATTCCTGTTGCGCCCGGACGCAGCGCCCGACGGCGCGGATCGCGCCGCTTTCTATGAACGCTTGCGCGCAGCTGATCCTGAACGCTTCGCGGCTGCGCGTTCTGAGTTGGATCAGGCCGTGGCCGCGCTTGGCCTTGCGCCGCTGCGCACCGACAAGCCGGGGCGGATCCCGAACGCGCTGGATGTGCAACGGCTGCTGCTGTGGGCTGCGCCCCGCGGCGCCCAAGAGCCGCTCGCGGAAGCCTTGCTGAATGCTTATTGGCGCGATGGTGACGATTTGGGCGACCGTGCGGTGCTGATCACGCATGCCGGCGCCGCCGGGCTTGATCGCGATGTCGTTGGCGATTTGCTCGACAGCGATGCCGATCGCATGCGTGTGCTGGAGCTGCACAACATGGCCATGCGTGCTGGCGTTACGGGGGCGCCCGTCGTCGTGAAGAACGGAGCAAGCGGCGTGATGGGCGCGCAATCCGTTGAGCAGTACGCGGCATTTCTCGCCGCCGCTTAGGCCGGTTTTCCCGCCAGCCGCGCGAGCACTTCCAAGCGTGTGCGCAAATCCTTCAAGCGCTGCGCGGCTTCAGGCCAATCGCCGGTGATGACCAGCTTGCCGTCGGGGCGCAGTTTGAAATCGAGCGGCTTGGCTTGGATATGGCGCACGAGCGCTGCGGGATCGGGGAATCCCGGATCGCGGAAGGTCAGTACGCAGCCCTTGGGGCCGGCATCCAGCTTGGCGATATTGCACACCCGGCAGAGCGCTTTCAGGCCCGCGACCTGAATAAGCTGCGCGGCTTCAACTGGGATTGGTCCGAAACGATCAATCATCTCGGCGGCAAATCCTTCGCGCTCGCTGTCTTCAGCCAGATCGGCAAGACGGCGATACAACGCCAGCCGCACGGTCAGGTCAGGCACATAATCGTCTGGAATGAGCACGGCCGCGCCAACATTGATCTGCGGCGACCATCCGCGTTCGGACGAAATCTCGGTCTTGCCGGCTTTGAGCTGGGTCACGGCTTCCTCCAGCATCGACTGGTAAAGCTCCACGCCAACTTCGCGGATATGACCTGATTGCTCTTCGCCGAGCAGATTGCCGCCGCCGCGCATGTCGAGGTCATGGCTGGCAAGCGTGAAGCCGGCGCCGAGACTGTCGAGGGAGGTGAGAATGCGCAGGCGCTTTTCGGCGCCCGCTGTCAGCGCCTTATCGCCATCGGTGGTGAGATAGGCATAGGCGCGCTGTTTGGAGCGCCCCACCCGGCCGCGCAGCTGATAAAGCTGCGCCAGTCCGAACATATCCGCGCGGTAGACCACAAGCGTATTGGCGCGCGGAATGTCGAGGCCGCTTTCCACGATCGAGGTCGACACCAGAACGTCGAACTGGCCATCATAGAAGCTGGTCATGATCTCATCGAGGGCCATCGCGCCCATTTGCCCGTGCGCCACGACATGGCGCAGCTCAGGACATTGCTGGGTGAGGAACTTCTCGATGTCGGCCAAATCGGCAATGCGTGGGGCAACGAAGAAGCTTTGCCCGCCGCGATAGCGTTCGCGCATCAGGGCTTCGCGAATGGTCAAGCCGTCAAATCCAGTGACGTAGCTGCGCACCGCAAGGCGATCGACGGGCGGGGTGGCAATCAGGCTCAATTCGCGAATGCCCGACAAGGCCAGTTGCAATGTGCGCGGGATCGGCGTGGCCGAGAGCGTCAGCACATGGACATCCGCGCGCAGCTCCTTCAGGCGCTCTTTGTGCTTGACGCCGAAATGCTGCTCTTCATCGACGATGATAAGCCCTAGATCGGAGAACTCGATGCCCTTGCCGAGCAGCGCGTGCGTGCCCACCACAATCTCAACGCCGCCAGCCTTCAGCAGATCCCTGGTTTCGGCCTGCTCCTTGGCCGACACCATGCGCGACAGCTGGCGCACCTTCACCGGCATGTCGCGGAAGCGCTCGGTGAAATTGCGATAATGCTGGCGGCACAGCAGCGTGGTTGGCGTCACCACCGCCACTTGCCTGCCGCTCATCGCCACCACGAAGGCGGCGCGCAGCGCCACTTCCGTCTTGCCAAACCCGACATCACCGCAGATCAGTCGATCCATCGGCGCGCCCTTGGCCAGATCGCCGAGCACGTCCTCAATGGCGCTGAGCTGATCTTCGGTTTCCTCATACGGGAAGCGGGCGCAGAATTCCTGATAGAGCCCTTCCTGCGGCAGCAATTCTTCGGCCACGCGCGCAGCGCGCGCCGCCGCGATCCGGATCAATTCTTCGGCCATGTCGCGCAGACGTTGCTTGGCGCGCGCTTTGCGTCCCTGCCAGGACGCGCCGCCGAGCTTGTCGAGCTGGACGCCGGAATCTTCGCTGCCATAGCGGGTGACGAGTTCGATGTTCTCGACTGGCAGAAACAGCTTGTCGCTCCCTGCGTAAATCAGCTCCAGGCAGTCATGCGGCGCGCCCTGCACGTCGAGCGTCTTTAAACCGTCATAGCGGCCAATGCCGTGATCGCTGTGGACGATGAGATCGCCGGGGGAAAGCGCTGCGGCTTCCGCGATCAGGGAGCTTGCCTTGCGCCGTTTGCGCGGCCGCGCCAAGCGATCGCCGAGTATGTCCTGTTCGCTGAGCACGGCCAGGCCTTCAGCCTCAAAGCCATGCTCCACCGGTAGCACCGCCACTGCCACGGTTCCTGCCTTGAGCGCGGCAGCGCCGGGCCAATCCTTGATCTGCGCCGCGTCTTTCAGGCCGTGATCTTCAAGCACGCCGATCAAGCGTTCAGCCGACCCTTCCGTCCAGCCCGCCAGCACAACGCGTTTGCCGCCTTTGGCAAGCGCGCCGATATGGCCACGCGCGGCTTCAAACACGTTGACGTCCAGGCGCTGACGCTCGGGCGCGAAATCGCGCCCCGGTTTGGCGGCGACGTCGATGGCGGTCTGGTTCGGCTCCAGGAAAGCCGAAAACCGCCGCACCGGCCGGCCCGCCATCACATCGATCAAATCTTCCCAGACCAGATAAAGCAATTGCGGCTCTGGCGCGCGAAACGGAATGGCGCCGCGCGGAACCGGCGCGCTGCGGCGCGCTTCGTAATGATCGCGCGCGGTCTCGATCCGCTCCTTGTAGGAATCCTCGGCATTGTGATCAAAGCCGATCAGCGCGCTTTCGCCCACATAGTCGAACACCGTTTCCAGCCCGTCATAGAAGTACGGCAAGAACTGCTCAACGCCGGCGCGGCGAATGCGGGCGCCAACGGCGTCAACGATCGGATCGGTGACCGCGCCAAAGGCTTGAGCGAACGCCTTGCGGAAATGACGCACGGCTTCGTCGTCGAACACCACTTCGCTGACCGCGCCCAGATCAACGCGCGCCAGATCGCGCGTGCCGCGTTGGGTTTCGGGATCGAAGCTGCGAATGCCTTCCAGCGTTTCGCCGAACAGGTCGAGCCGCACGGGTTCAGCCGACCCCGGCGGAAAGATGTCGCACACACCGCCGCGCAGCGCAAAGTCGCCCGGCGCGCGCACGGTCGAAGCACGCGAATAGCCGTTGACGAGGAGATAGCGCTCCAGGTCCGGCATCTCGATATCGTCGCCTTTGACGGCGCTGAAGGTCGCGCCCGCAAGCCGCTGGCGGGCCGGCACGCGCTGGCACACGGCCGCGGCCGTCGCGATCACCATGAGCGGCCCTGCCCCGTCCTTGCGGTTGGCGAGCTGCGCCAGCGCCGCGCAGCGCTGGGCCGCGACCGAGGCCGTCGGCGAGATCCGGTCATAGGGCAAATTGTCCCAGGCCGGAAGTCGCAGCGTCGCCATCTCCGGGGTGAAAAAGCGCACCACGGTTTCGGCGTTGGAGGCGGCCGCCTCATCGCGGGCGATGAACAGCCCAACGCCGCCTTTCAGCCGCAGGGCAGCCGCAAACGCCGCCGGCGCCAGGCCCGAGGGCGCGCCCGTGACCAAAGCAGACCCTGGCGTGCGCACCAAGGCCTGCACCGCCGCGCCCGGAACTGGAAAAACCGCGCTCCCGCTCACGCTTCGCCCCGCTCTGCCGCCGCCGTCCGGGCGAAGTAGCGGAAGCTGCGGATCAGGGCCAGCAAAGGGCCGTCATGGTCCGGCGGGGCCCGTGTGGACGCCACGATCCAGGCATAGACATCCTGATCCGGTTGATCGAGCAGGCGTTCAAACTCTGCCAAGGCGTCCTCATCGAGCTCATGCAGATGGGCATCCGCAAAGGCGCCGAGAATCAGGTCAATCTCGCGAAAGCCGCGCCGCCAGGCCCGGAACTTGATGCGTTTTCGCCGGTCGTCCATGAGGCGCCTATATATCAAAGGGGCGCGCGCTATACCCCAAAAGCGCGGCCCTGTCAGCGCGTTCGAATGAGTATGGACGATTCCGTGATCTCCCCGCTGCTGGCGCCGGCGCCGACCCCTAAGGGAATGCGCAAGGACGTCATGGCGCTCGTCCACAAGGTGGCGGGCGGGAGCCGCGTGCGCGACATGCTCTGGCTGGCGCCAACCGGCGCGATCGATCGACGCGCGCGGGTGACGATTGCGCAGGCCGTTGAAGGCGAAGTGTCAACGATTGAGGCTGAGGTCGACGCGCATTTGCCAGCCCATAACGCCAAAGTGCCTTATCGCATCCGCGTGCGCGATGAGACAGGGTTCTTGTGCGTTGCCTATTTCCGCGGCCAGGCTGACATGCTCAAGCGCATGTGGCCGGTTGGCCAGAAGCGGCTGTTCTCGGGCAAGGTTGAACGCTATTCGGGTGAGCGCCAGATGCTTCACCCCGATCATGTCGTTGATCCCACCCGCGGCGGGGCGCCGCCGGTGGTCGAGCCGGTTTACCCGCTCACAGCGGGATTGCACTTGCGCGCGCTGCATCGCGTGATCAGCCAATGCCTGCCCTTGGTGCACGACCAGGACGAATGGCTCGCACCGTCCACGGTGGCGGCCTATGGCTGGCCGCGATTTGCCGACGCCTTGCGCCGGCTGCACCAACCGCAGGAACCGGAAGACATTGTGCCTGCCGCGCCGTGGCGCACGCGATTGGCTTATGACGAATTGTTTGCCCGCCAATGCGCGCTGCGTTTGCGCCGCGCCCAGCGCCATGCCCGTTTGGGTCTGGCGATTGAAGCGCAAGGACAGCGTGCGCAGGCCGTTCTCGCCGCGCTGGCGTACAAACCCACCAATGCGCAAGCGCGCGCCTTTGGCGAAATCTGCGCTGACATGGCCAAGCCCGAACCGATGCTGCGGCTGCTGCAGGGCGATGTCGGATCGGGCAAAACATTGGTCGCAGCCCTCGCCATGGCGCACGCAGCCGAAGCCGGATTTCAAAGCGCGCTTATGGCGCCGACCGAAATCCTTGCCCGTCAGCACGGCGAAGGGATCGTGCCCTTGCTCGCCAGCGCCGGCTTGCGCGCGGCTGTGTTGACCGGGCGCGACAAGGGCAAGGATCGCCGCACGCTGATGGCAGATTTGGCCAATGGCGCGATTCATGCGGTGATCGGCACGCATGCGTTGTTTCAAGATGACGTTGCGTTCGAAAAGCTCGGCCTGGTGGTGATCGACGAACAGCATCGCTTCGGTGTTTCCGATCGCCTGCGTCTTGTGGCCAAGGGTCAAGAGCCGCATGTGCTGGCGATGAGCGCCACACCGATCCCGCGCACGCTGGCGCTTGCCATACACGGCGACATGGACATTTCGATCCTCGATGAAAAGCCGCCAGGCCGCCAGCCGATCCGCACCGTCGCCATGCCGCTATCGCGCACGCAAGATCTGCTCGAAGCCATCCAGCGCGCGGGCGATGCGGGCGAACGCGCCTATTGGGTCTGTCCGCTCATCCAGGAGAGCGAAGCGATCGATCTTGCCGCCGTGGAGGATCGCTATGAGGCGCTGAAGGAGCGCTTCGGCGCCGGCGTGGAGCTTGTCCATGGCAAAATGAGCTCCAACGCGCGCGAATCCGCGATGGAGCGATTCAAGTCCGGCCAATCCTTTCTGCTCGTCGCCACCACGGTGATTGAGGTGGGCGTCAATGTGCCGGAAGCCACGATCATGGTGATCGAGCACGCCGAGCGGTTTGGCCTTGCCCAGTTACACCAGCTGCGCGGCCGCGTTGGCCGCGGCGACAAGCAGGGTTCTTGCGTGCTGCTGTGGAAGCCGCCCTTGGGCGAAACCGCCAAGGAACGGCTCGACACCTTGCGCCGCACCGATGACGGCTTCGTCATTGCCGAAACCGACTATAAAATGCGCGGCGGCGGCGACATTCTGGGCGTGCGCCAAAGCGGCTTTCCGCCTTTCAGCTTTGTTCAACCGGAAGCCCATGGCGGGTTGCTTGCCCAGGCCGATCAGGAGGCGCGGCTCGCCATCGACAAAGACCCCGATCTCGAAACGCCGCGCGGGCAAGCGGTGCTGCGGGCGCTGACGCTGTTTGATTGCCTGGAGGCTGGCGCGCGGGCGCGCTCGGGCTGAACCTTGCGGCGAACGATGGCTTACGCCAGTCTGGCGCGATGACTGATTTTGAAACCGCCTTGGGCGCTGTTGCTGAACGCCTTGGCGGCGCGCTGTCTGGCCTCAAGCGCCTTTCCGGCGGTGCGTCCCAGGAAACCTGGGCGTTCGACGCCGGGGACAAGGAACTCATCCTGCGCCGCGCGCCGGGCGGGATGGACATCATGGCTTCGGCTCAAGCCATCGGGCTTGGCGCCGAAGCGGATGTGATCGCGGCGGCATTGTGCGCGGGCGCGCCGGCGCCGGCCGTGGCTTATGTGTGCAGACGCGAAGACGGGCTTGGCCCCGGCTATGTGATGCAACGCTTGCGAGGCGAAACCATCGCGCGCAAAATCCTGCGCGACGAGGCGTTTGCTGCAGCGCGCACCACACTGGCGCGCCAATGCGGCGCAGCGCTGGCCGCCATCCATCGCGCCAATGTGGCGGGCGTTGCCGCGCTTGGCGTTTCGGATGCGCGCGATCAACTCGATCGCTACGAGGAGATTTATCGCTCCTTCGATGCGCCGCGGCCGATGTTTGACTTGGCGTTTGCGCATCTGCGCAGCCTTGCCCCACCCCGTCCCATAGCGCCGCGCCTGATCCACGGCGACTTCCGCCTTGGCAATTTGATGATTGACGCCGCCGGCCTGGTCGCGGCTCTCGATTGGGAACTCGCCCATCTCGGCGATCCGGCGGAGGATTTAGGCTGGATCTGCACGCCGTCTTGGCGATTTGGCCAGATCGACAAGCCGGTCGGTGGCTTTGGTGCGCTTGACGACTTGATCGCCGGCTATCACGAGGCCGGCGGTGACCGGGCCGTCACCGAAGAAGCGGTCCGGTTTTGGACGATCTTTGGATCGCTGAAATGGGGCATCATGTGTCTGATCATGTTCCGCGCCTATGACAGCGGACTTGACGCGAGCGTGGAGCGCGCCGCGATCGGCCGGCGGGCAAGTGAAACCGAACTTGATTTGGCGCTGATGCTGAAGGGGATGGCGTGATGTTGGGCGAACCGAGTGCAAAACAGCTCATTGAGGCGGCGGCGGGCTTTTTGGAGAAAACCGCAGCTCCGCAACTCTGCGGCCACGCCGCGTTTCATGCCCGCGTTGCCATCAATGTGTTGCAAACAGTTGGCCGTGAATTGGAGCTTGGGCCGGCGGCGGCGGCGGCAGAGACCGCGCGCCTGGCGGCCTTGCTGGGCCGCGAGGGTGATCTCGATACGCTTCGGCGCGATCTGTGCGCCCGCTTGCGCGCCGGCGACATGACGGCGGCAACACCCGGCCTTTTGGATCATCTGCTCGCGACCGCCGCCGATCGGGTCGCGATCGAGCAACCGGGCTATTCTTCGCTCAAGCGCGCGCGCGCATAGTTGCAAGCGCCCTGCCCGGCTATAAAGCCGGTGGCGAAACAGGCCTGCAACAGATAGCCGCCGGTGGGCGCGTCCCAATCGATCATCTCTCCGGCGACAAAAACATTTGCAGCGCTGCGCAAACTTAAATCCGGATGCAACGCAGACCATTTTACGCCGCCGGCGGTGGAGATTGCGCGCGTGATGGCGGCCATGGCCTCAATTCTTACAGGCAAGCGTTTGACCGCGCGTGTCAGCCCTGCGGGAGAGCGATCGGCTTGCGTCAGCACGCTCACGATCCGCGCGGATGGCAAACTCAGGCCCAACGCGCTTTCCAGCCATGGCGCCAAGGTGCGTTTGGTTTGGCGGCGAGTGATCCGTTCGGCCACGATATCGGCGCTGAGATTGGGCTGAAAATCGATGCAGATATCGCCGCACCCGGCCCGCAATTGCGCACGGATCGCGGCATTGGCGAGATAGATCGCGCCGCCTTCCAAGCCTTGCTCGGTGAGCATCGCTTCGCCGTGAAAGCGTTGTTGGCCAACGATCACGCCAATCTGCTTGAGCGGCTTGCCGGCCAGCGCGCGAATGGCGTCCGGCCATGCGATCACGACACCGGCATTGGATGGTTGCAGCGGGGCGACCTCATCTTCGCCGAGAAGTTTTGTCCACGCGCCGTCGCTGCCGAGTTCAGGCCAGGAGGCCCCGCCCATAGCCAGCACGATCGCGTCAGCTGCGATCGATTGCACGCGATCGCCGATCCGCGCGCTGGCAGCGGCGCCATTCAACGCTTGCAACCGCGCGCCGCCGACGAAACGCACATCGAGCGTTTGCAGGCGCGTCAACCATGCGCGCAGCAGCGGACTGGATTTGAACACGCGCGGATAAACGCGATTGGATGAACCAACGAAGGTGTCCTGGCCCAAGCCATGCGCCCAGGCGCGCAAGGCTTGGGGCGGAAACGCCTTGATCAAGGGCGCGAGGGTGCTGGCGCCTTCGCGATACTGCGTGAGAAAATCCGCCAGCGGTTCAGCGTGGGTGAGGTTCAGGCCGCCGCGACCGGCCAGCAGAAACTTTCGCCCCGGAAGCCGCATCGTGTCAAACACGGTCACGGCCGCGCCTTGTGCGGCAGCCGTTTCGGCAGCGAACAATCCGGCCGGGCCGGCCCCAAAGATCGCGATGTGTGGCTTCAAGCGCCCTCAGCGCCGATAATGGCGACAGAGCAAACATTCGTCGAAGGCGAACCGCCAAGATTGTGGGTCATCCCCAAAGTCGGCGCCTTGAGCTGGCGCACGCCGGCGCGGCCCTGGAGCTGCAGATACATCTCATACAACATACGCAGGCCCGATGCGCCGATTGGATGGCCAAAGCACTTCAAGCCGCCATCGATTTGGCAGGGCACCTTGCCGTCCGCGTCGTAGAAGCCGTCGAGCACGTCTTTCCAGCCCTGGCCTTCCTCGCTGATGAACAGGTCCTCCATCGTGACGAGTTCGGTGATCGAGAAGCAGTCATGCACCTCCATCATCGAGATTTGGTCGCGCGGCTTTTCCACACCGGCTTCTTTGTAGGCTTTCTTTGCGGCGATCCGGGCGGTGTGAAAATAAGAGCCGTCCCAGCTATTGTGCTGGCTCTCCAGGCCATTGGACACGGACAATTGCAGCGCCTTGACCATGACAAGGTCCTTCTTCCCGAGGCTGCGGGCGATCTCCGGCGTCGTGACAATGGCGGCGGCGGCGCCGTCCGACACGCCGCAGCAATCAAACAAGCCAAGCGGTTCAGCGATCATCGGCGCGGCCATCACCTGCTCTTGGGTGACGACATTGCGCAGATGCGCCTTTTCGTTTTTCGAGCCGTTTGCATGACTTTTCACCGACACATGCGCGATGGCTCGTTTCAGATCCGCCTTATCGACGCCGTGCTTGGCGCGATAGGCGCTGGCGAGTTGGGCAAAATTTCCGGGCGCCGAGCCGTTCGGCATGGTCTGCGGCAACAGCGTGCCGGGATTGGCGACGGGAAGGCCGCCATAGCCGGTGTCCTTCAGTTTCTCCACGCCAATCGCCAAGGCGATGTCGGCGGCGCCGGCGGCCACAGCATAGACCGCGCCGCGGAACGCTTCTGAGCCGGAAGCGCAGAAGTTCTCCACCCGCGTCACGGCGATGTTGGGCAGGCGCAAAGCCAGCGACGCCGGCGTGCCGCCTTTGCCGGTTCCGATCTCGTCAATGTGGGTGGAAAACCAGGCGGCGTCGAGCTGGGTTGGCGCAACGCCGGCGTCCTGCATCGCTTCCAGATAGGCTTCCACCATAAGCTCCTCGGGCCCGGCGTCCCAACGCTCGCCGAATTTCGAGCAGCCCATACCGATAATGGCGACTTTATCGCGGATTCCGGTGGCCATGGATATCTCCCTTGGTGGATGCGCCAAAACGTAAACCAGACCCTTGCGGCTGTATACAACCGTGTGGCCGACAGGGCCGCCTAAGCCGGCAGAGCCGAGATGACTTCAACCTCAATCAGAAAGCCCGGATCGACCAGGCCCGGCACGCCGACCATCGTCCTTGCCGGATAGGCTCTGCACCGAGAGACGCCATCCGCACCGCGCAGATTGCAGCTGCGGTTTCGGGGGTCAAGCCAACGACATAGGTCACGATCTTGAAGACATCGGCAAACGTCGCGCCCGAATCCGCCAAGCAGACCGCGAGATTGGCATAGACTTGCACGGCCTGGGCGGCGATATCGCCTGCGCCAACCAGCGCCCCCGCGCAATCCAAAGCCACCTGCACGGACACATGCATTTGGCGCCCGGCTGAGACCACGCAGACATGCAAATAGCCGAACGGCCTGGAAACCTCGGCTGGGTTGATGACCACAATCATCAGCGCACCGGAACCGCTTTCCAAAAATAGCGCGTGAAGCCGCGCCGTTCGTCCCACTCTTTGACGCGAAAGGCCATGCGCATCTCATGCCCGCTGTCGACATCGCCAGGCTCGACATCGGTGATGTCCATGAAAATGCGACCGCCTTCGTCGAACACCATCATGCCATAATGGTTCGGCGGAGCCATGGCGAAGGTGAGATAGTCCGCGCTCCAGGTCAGCACTTTGGCGGTTCGCTCAGCGAACTTGTAGGGCTCCTGGGTGTCGACGGTGGGGTTCTGCGGATTGACGCTGATGCGGGTGCGCGGAAACTGCACCGTGCCGGTTTCCCTGCAGCGCCCGCCGACAAGGCCAAGGATCTGATCGTTCTCGCGGTACAGCGTGGTGAGCGCGGTCTTGTTGTCCTTCTCCGCGCGCATGCCCTTGTCCCATTCGATCAGGCCATTGAACACGGCGAACTTCATATAGTTCGCTTCTTCCTTGCGATTGGCGAGCCAGCCGGACAGGCCGCGCACGGGTTTGAAGGATGCGATCTTGTCGGTCACGCGCAAGACGAGCGCCTCTACGCCCTGCCCGAACGCCGCCACCAGGATCGCCTCGCCGGGCTTGGCGGTTTCCAAAGTGTGGGCGAGCATGACCAGCGGGTGCGCACAGCCGGCTTCGCCCAAAACGGCGCCGAGCGCGTCGCGGACCGCCTCGGGTCGGATGCCGAGTTTCTTGGCGATGTTTTCGGGCACGCCCTTGAAGGTGGTGGGCAGAATGAAATGGTCGATGTTGGACCCGTCAATCTTGGCGGACGCCATGGCCCGCGCGATCACCGGCGGAACCAGTTTGGCGTATCCCTCATCGCGCACCCAGCGCTCTTCCCAGTTATAGTCAAACGTCTCGCCCGCGCCGCGGAAATGGTCGGCGAAGTCGACGCTGGAGGCTGCCCCGCCGATCCATTCCGCGATGATATTGTCGTGGCCGACCATGATGGCGCCGCCCGCGTCGCCAAACTCCATTTCTTGGGCTGAAGCCGCGCGGGCGCGCCGCCGCTCGCCGGATGCGACGAGAATATTGGCCCGGCCCGGCACGCTGGCGCACAACGCTTGCGCCAGCGCCGTGACGCCGGCGCGCTGCGAGCCGCTGATGTCACTCGTTTGGATCGACTGCTCCAGGGTCAAGGCGGCGGCGATAATCCCGGCATTCAGCCGATCGGCAAATGGGCCGGTTGTGGAAGCGAAATAGAGCGCGTTGACATGGCTGCGATCATCGCCGGCGCCGAGCAGGTCGCGGGCTGCCTCGGTCGCCATGGTGACGGCGTCTTCGTCCCAATGAGCCATGGCGCGTTCGCCTTTGGCTTTGCCGGCCAGTCCTGGATTGAGCCAACCATGCGCCTTGGCGATCGCCGCACGCTGCAGCCGAAGCCGCGGGACATAGGCGCCATAGCCCGTGATGCCGACCATGCGGTCCTCCGATCTCTTGGTTATGCGTATGGATCGTCCGTGTTCAGATGATCGCGCACGTAACGAGCAACACCGGCTTCCAGAGGCGTCGCCGGCCGATCATAGCCAAGGCTGCGCAGGCGCGTCAGATCGGCTTGTGTGAAATACTGGTACTTGTCGCGGATCGCTTCCGGCGTATCGACGAAGTCGACCGCATATGGGCGATCCAGCGCAGCAAACAGCGCCTTGCTGAGATCAAGGAATGTGCGCGCCCGCCCGGCGCCGACATTCACGATCCCGGCCTGCACATCGTTGCGCGCCAACCAATCGGCCACCGCGGCGCAATCATCGACATGCACGAAATCGCGCTCCTGTTCCCCGTCCGCGATGCCGTCGCGGTGCGACTTGAACAATCGAACCGGTTCGCCGGCGCTGAGCGCGCGATAGATGTGGGCCACAACGCTTTGCTGGGCGCCCTTGTGATATTCGTTGGGGCCATAGACATTGAAGAAGCGCAGGCCCGCCCAGCGCGGCGGCGCCCGCCCGGCGGCGGCTTCGCGCACCGCGTAAAGATCAAACAAGCGCTTGGACCAGCCATAGGCGTTGAGCGGTCGCAACGCCGTGATCGCAGCCGCGCTGTTGTCATCGCCAAAGCCCTGTCCGCCATCGCCATAGGTCGCGGCAGATGAGGCGTAAATCAGCGGCTTCTGACGCGCCGTACACCAGACCCAAAGTTTTTGCGACAGCCGCAAATTGACTTCGAGGATGGCGTCGACATCGGCTTGGGTGGTCGATGAAATGGCGCCCATATGGATAACCGCGCGCACTTGGCGCCAGTGCAGCTCCAAAAAGCCGAACAAGTCGTCGGGCGCCACGATGTCGGCAATGGCGTGCTTGGCGATATTGCGCCACTTGCCGAGCGGCGCTTGGCGCATCCGGTCTGCCACGATCACGCGCGTCTCGTCCTGCGCAGCGAGCCGCGCGGCAATCCGCGATCCGATGAACCCGGCCCCGCCGGTGACGATGAACATGCCGGCCAGTTAGACGAAGCGCCGCAGCGGAAATCAAGCCACTACATTTTCTCCGCCCTGCGGACGTTTTGGGTTGATCCAACCGTAAAGCGCGTGCCTAATTGAACCATGTCTGCCGCCTCGATCTCGCCTGCGCCCGTCTTGGTTTGGTTCCGCCAGGACCTGCGATTGGCTGACAATCCGGCTTTGGCGGCCGCTCTTGCATCTACTCGGCCGATTGTGTGCGTTTTTGTGCTCGACGATGAGGCCCCGGGCGCTTGGCGGCGTGGGGCGGCGTCGCGCTGGTGGCTGCATCACAGTCTTGGCGCGCTGAGCAGAGATATTGCCCAACGCGGCGCCGGTCTGGTGTTGCGGCGCGGGTCCGCGGCCAAGATCATTCCACGGCTGGCCGCAGAGATCGGGGCAGGCCTTGTGGTCTGGAGCCGCCAATATGAACCCTGGGCGACGGCGCGCGACAGTGCGATCAAGGCGGCGCTGAAGCGTGCCGGCGTTGCGGCGGAAAGTTTCAACAGCGCGCTGCTGGTTGAACCCTGGGAGCTGAAGCCGGCCAGCGGCGGAACCTATTTCAAGGTCTATTCGCCATTCTGGCGCGCGGCGCTCGCCCGCGGCGGCCCGCCCGCGGCGATCCGTGCGCCGAGCAAGCTCTTGAGCTTCGATCCAATGCCGGCCGGCGACGCGCTCAGCGATTGGCGTCTTGCCCCATTGAAGCCGGATTGGGCGGCGGGATTTTCCCCCCACTGGACACCCGGAGAAGCAGGCGCCCATCAACGCCTCGCCGCCTTCTTTCGCAGCGAAGCCGCCGGCTATGGGGAGTTGCGCAATCGCCCCGATTTGCCCGCCACCTCCCGGCTGTCGCCACACCTGCATTTTGGTGAAATCAGCCCGGGCGCCATCTGGCGCGCGGCGCAATTTGCGAGCGCGCAAGGCGGCGTGCCGGATGGCGATGTCGCCAAACTCATTGCCGAACTCGGATGGCGCGAGTTTTCCAATCATCTCCTGTTCCACGCGCCGACCCTGCCTGAAGAAAACTGGCGCGCGCGTTTCAACGCCTTCCCGTGGCGCGAGGATGCCGGTCTGATCGAAGCCTGGCGGCGCGGCCAAACCGGCTACCCGATTGTAGACGCCGGCATGCGCCAGCTCTGGGCGACCGGCTGGATGCACAATCGCGTGCGGATGATCACCGCCTCGTTTCTCATCAAGCATCTGATGACGCATTGGCGCGTCGGCGCCGATTGGTTCTGGGATACATTGGTCGACGCCGACCTCGCCAACAATGCGGCCTCCTGGCAATGGGTGGCCGGCAGCGGCGCCGATGCGGCGCCCTTTTTCCGCATCTTCAATCCCGTAACTCAGGGTGAGAAATTCGATCCCAATGGCGCCTATGTCCGCCGCTGGGCGCCCGAACTGGCGGGCCTCGATGCGCGCGCCATTCATCAGCCCTGGACCGCCGCGCCGTTTGACTTGGCCGCCGCCGGCGTCACGCTTGGTAAAACCTATCCCAAACCAATCATCGACCATGCCGCCGCGCGCGTGCGTGCGCTGGCGGCGTTTAAAACCCTGAAGTCTGCGGCCTGAAGAGGAAACCGAATGCGGATTGCGATTATCGGCGCCGGCGTGTCCGGCCTCGGCGCGGCGCTGGCGCTGAAGGATCAGCACGATGTGACGCTGTTTGAGGCTGACACCCGCCTGGGCGGCCACGCCAATACGGTCACAATCAGCTATGACGGCGCAGCGATTGAGGTCGACACCGGCTTCATTGTTTTCAACAACGCCAACTATCCCAATCTTGTCGCCATGCTCGATCATCTGGGCGTGGAAACTTATGACAGCGATATGAGCTTTGCGGTCTCCGACCCGAGCCGTTTTGAATGGTCCAGCAATGGCGTGCGCGGCATGTTCGCCTGGAAACGCAACCTCGCCCGGCCGGCCTTTCTGGCCATGCTGGGCGACATAGTGCGCTTCTCCACCGCCGCCCGCAGCGATCTGAAGCAAGAGGGAAAACTGGCCGACGAGACGCTGGAGGATTATATCTCCAATCTCGGCCTGAGCCGCGGCTTTCTGCGCGATTATCTCTTGCCGATGGGTGCAGCAATCTGGTCGACTCCGGAACCGGAGATGCTGAAATATCCCGCGCAAAGCTTCCTGCGCTTCTTTGATAATCATCGCCTGTTGCACGCCAAGCGGCCGCTTTGGCGCACGATCAAGGGCGGCAGCCGTGTTTATGTGACGGCGGCAGCCAAGCTCATCGGCGAACGCATCAAGGCGGGCGCGCCTGTCGCTGGCGTTCGTCGCATCCGCGGCCAGGTTCAGGTGCGGCTGCAATCGGGCGCCGAGGCCTTGTTCGATCACGTCTTATTTGCGTGCCACTCCGATCAGGCGCTGGCGCTGCTGCTCGATGCCGATGGCCCCGAACACGCCATCTTGTCGGCGGTGCGCTATGCGCCGAACACCGCCTATCTGCATCGCGATCCGGCCCTCATGCCGCGCCGCCAGGCCGCATGGGCATCGTGGAATTATCTGCGCGAGCCGGGCGATGCAGGCGACAACGGCGTGTGCGTTTCCTATTGGATGAACCTGCTGCAGGCGATCCCACGCGAAAAACCGCTGTTCGTTACGCTGAACCCAAAAACACCGCCCCGCCCGGATCTCACCTTCCGGCAATTCTCCTACGCCCATCCACAATTCGACGTCGCTGCCTTGCGCGCGCAACGTGAGATCGGGGCCATTCAAAACCGCAACGGCGTCAGCTTTGCGGGCGCGTGGATGGGATACGGCTTCCATGAAGACGGATTGAGCGCAGGCCTTGGCGCCGCCGCACGTCTCGGTGGGGTTGCGCCCTGGGCAAAACAAGTGGCGGCGCCTGCCTTCAAGGCCGCCGCATGAGCACAAGCGTTGCGCTTCTGCCGGACGGCGCGATCCTGCGCGGGCAAACCACCCATGTGCGGTTGGCGCCGTTTACGCGCCGCTTCAGCTATCGGCTGTTTCAGCTCGTGCTCGACATCGATACAATCGCGGAAACAGCCAAGCGCCTGCGCCTGTTTAGCTACAACCGCTTCAATCTTTTCTCGTTCCACGACCGCGACCATGGCGCGCGTACCGGTGTGCCGCTGCGGCCATGGGCGCAAGCAGCTTTTGGGTCCGCCGGGATTGATCTCAAGGGCGGCCCTATCCGGATCGTGGCGTTTCCGCGCTTGTTCGGCCATGTGTTCAACCCGATATCGCTGTTTCTCGGCTATCGACCAGACGGGCGCCTGGCCGGGGTGATCTATGAGGTCAACAACACGTTCGGCCACAACCACGCTTATGTTGCCGCGATTGAGAATCCGGGCCGCGCCGCGCACGAGGCGCGCAAGCTGCTGCATGTGTCGCCCTTCTTCGATGTTGAGGGCGATTATCGCTTTCAGCTTCGCGCGTCTGCTGAAACACTTTCTTTGGTGATCGAAAATTGGGTTGATGGCGCGCGCATGCATTTGGCGGCAATGCGGGGCAAGACCGCCCCTCTCACCGACACCGCCCTGATCGGATATGCATTCGCTGCGCCTTGGCGCGCCGGCTTGGTGCTCGGCGCTATTCATTGGCAAGCGCTGTGGATTTGGCTCCGCGGCGCTGGCTATCGGCCTGTTCCCGCCCCGCCGGGGAAGAAATTCAGCCTGGCGGCGGGACGGCTTTCATCTGCGGGGGAGACGACCTAAATGACCATCACCTTGAGCGCACCGCCACACGCCGCCATGACCACAAACGCCATTGAGAAAGCCAACCCCGCCATCATCGCCGCCCTCAATGGGGCGCCGGCGAGCTTCAAGGCGGTGGCGTTTGCGTGCTTGAACTTGAAGAACGGCCAGATGCTGGCGCGCCTTCCGAACGGCCGGCAATGGTTGTTTGGAACGGAAGGCTCGGGCCCGATCGCGCACTTGCACATCGTTGACTACGGCTTTGCCAAGCGCTGCATCACTGACGGCGATATTGGTTTTGCCGAGGGCTATATGGCCGGCGAATGGGACAGCCCCGATCTGGCTGGTCTGCTTACTTTCCTGTCTGACAACGCAGATCGCATCCGCCGGATTTTCCGCGGCGACATGATGCGCCGCTTCACCCACTGGCTGAGCCACCTGAAACGCGAAAACACGCTAAAAGGCTCGCGCGAAAACATCCTGGCCCATTACGATCTGGGCAACGCATTCTACGCCGCCTGGCTTGACCCGACGATGACCTATTCTTCGGCCCGGTTTGACGCGCCCGGCCAGGATCTGAGCGAAGCGCAGCTCGCCAAATACCGCGCGATTGCGCATATGATTGATCTCAAACCGGGTGAGCATGTCTTGGAGATCGGCTGCGGCTGGGGCGGCTTTGCAGAGGTCGCCGCAAGAGAGTTCGGCGCCCGGGTCACGGGCGTGACCCTATCGGACGAGCAACTCGCCTTTGCCCAAGCCCGGATCCAGCGGGAGGGTCTGAACGAGCGCGTTGATCTGCGGATTCAGGATTATCGCGGGGTCGACGGAGCCTTTGACAAGATCGCTTCTATCGAAATGTTTGAAGCCGTCGGCGAGAAATACTGGCCAGCTTATTTCTCTAAAGTCGCGAGCGTCCTAAAGCCCGGCGGTCGCGCCGGTTTACAGGTCATCACCATCCGCGATGACTTGTTTGAGGACTATAACAGCCGCGTCGATTTCATTCAGCGCTATATCTTTCCGGGCGGGATGTTGCCGAGTGTCGGGCGCTTCAAGCAGGAGGTCGCAAAGGCTGGGCTGAAACTGATCGATATGAGCGCTTTCGGGCTGAGCTATGCCGACACCCTGGCTCGCTGGACGGAGCGCTTCAAATCCGCCTGGAGCGATGTCCAGAAGCTCGGCTTCGATGAGCGGTTCAAGCGTATGTGGCTGTTTTATCTTAGCTATTGCGAGGCGGGCTTTCGCTCCCAGCGCACCGATGTGGTGCAAGCGGCTCTTGTCCGCTAAACCTTATGGACACGCTGGCGGCCCGCCGCTATACACCCGCCCTCGCCGTTCGGCTTCGCCTGGGTAGCTCAGTTGGTAGAGCAGCGGATTGAAAATCCGCGTGTCGCTGGTTCGATTCCGGCCCCAGGCACCATTACCCCTTCCACGGCCATCCGCTAAGGTCCGAAAATCGTTGATCTTCAACGCCTGTCGTCCAGTGACGTCCAAGGCCGATCGTTCACAGCGATGGTTTTTGACGGCACTTGGACGCCACACTTTGGTTGGATTTTGGAACCGTGCCGTCACACCTTACCGATCTCGCCGTTCGAACAGCCAAGCCTGGGGAAGCGCGATACAAGGGCGTTACGCGGACCACCGCATCGATCCGGTCGAAGATCGCCGCGAGCGTCGCCTCGATGCGACCCCGATTGGCCGCGGACGCCGCATTCTCCTCGCGATGCCCCGTAACGGCGATCGAGAGCCGCACCCGCGGCGGCGGCGGCGCTTGCGGTCGTTTTGACGTCAAGACGCCAGCTCCGGCATTGTTTGCATGAGCGCTGCGAGGAACCGCATGGGCCGCTTGTCGACCGCCAGTTGGCCGCTGCTCACATCCGGCACGACCCAGTTGTTGGGCGCATAGCCGAAGCTGAACTGCGTCCGCGGATCCATCAACCCGACCGATCCACCAAAGCCGCCCCAGTGCATGGTCGTCGGTGTCGGGGAAGGAAACTCCTTGCTGTCGATACCGAAGCCGAGCCCCAGCCGCATCCAGCCGATATAGGGACACTGGCCGTAGACATGCTCAGCCCCTGCGAGAGCGACAACTTCCGGCGACAGGATGCGCACGCCGTCCAGCGTGCCGCCGTTGGCGACGATGGCGCAGACCCGGGCGATCGCACGCGCGTTGGAGACGCCGCCGCCGCCGGCGTTCTGCGAACTCATCCGTTCCCACGAGGATCCTTCGACCATTTCGACCGCGCCCGCGAGCCGGCCCGCCATGCCCTCGAAAACAAACGCGCCCTTCGGCATCGCCGGCGGCGCAAGTCGCTGCAGTTCGTCGGGCGAGGACAGCCCGATCTGAAAATCGGCGCCGACCTTGTCGAAGACCTCTTCCTTCAGGAATTGCCGCGGGCCGCGCCCATCCACCCGGCGGATGAGTTCGCCGATCAGGAAGCCGTAGGTGGTCGGCCGTGAACAATGCGACTTTCGGTCTAGCGCCAAATGCTCCGAGACAATCAGTCGCTTGAGCAGCGCCCCGCAGGTCGCTTGGCTCAAGCAGCGGCCATTTCAGGAGATGCTGAGGGAAAGCAAGCCGCGAACA
>JBEIHY010000004.1:0-73272 GCA_040381035.1 Hyphomonadaceae bacterium | reverse complement strand
TCCCCGCAAACCCTCCCGCTTCCTGTCTGCGCTTCTCGCACGCGGGCGGTCGCCGGCAAGGGGCAAGCCTGCCGGGCGTCTTGCGACGCCCCCTATGCCCGCGCCCCGTTCCTGTCGTCACTTTGCCCGCATGCGCGCCGCTTCCCATCGCGGGAAGGCCCGCGGCGCTCGCCGGAGCAGACCGGCTAAGGGCAAGTCTCACATGTTCCGCTTCACGCTCACAGGCCGCATCGGCCGCATCGAACAGGTCAAGGGCGACGCCGCCATCATCCGCATCTCCCTCGCCGCCGATCGCCTCGTCGAGGGCAAGGACGGCGCCTGGACCAAGACCGAATGGGTCTCCGCCGTCAGCTTCGATGAGACGCTCAACCGCGAGCTTTTGACCGCCCTCGCAATCGGCCACCTCCAAGTGGGAATGGCGGTCACCCTCGACGGCCGCATCGAACCCCGCAAGCGCCAGGTCGGCGAGACGACGATCACCGACCACAGCTTCGTCCTCACCAAGTGCGAGCGGCTGCCCAAGCCCGCCCAAACATCCGTGGGCAAGGCCGCCGCGACAGCCGCCTGACGCCCAAGCGCCGGCGCGCGATCCCCCCAGCGCGCCGGCCTCCCCTCATCCCACAATTCAGGAGGCCGCCATGGCCCAAGCATCCGCACGCCCCGTCCCACCGTCACCCGCCGACCGCGCTACCGTCTACGAGCGCATCACCGCCGAGATCATCGCCGCCATCGAGCGCGGCGCCGGCGCTTGGCGCATGCCCTGGCATCACGACGGCGCAGCCACACACCGCCCGGTCAACGCCGTCACCGCCAAACCCTATCGCGGTATGAACATCCTCGCCTTGTGGGCCGCCGCGGAGGGGAACCGTTTCGCAAGCGGCCTCTGGGGAACCTACCGCCAATGGGCTGAGCTTGGCGCGCAGGTCCGCAAGGGCGAACGCGCCACCCTGGGCGTCGTCTGGAAATCCATCGACGCCGGCGACAGCGACGACGAACCCGAGGGACAAACCAAATCCCGCATGTTCGCGCGCGGCTTCCATCTCTTCAACGTGGCGCAAATAGACGGCTACGCGCCGCCTTTTTTCTCGCACACCCTTTCCACGATCCGCAGCGCCGCCGCCGCCGTGCTTGCCACCGCATCCAGCATGTAAAGGACCTGGGCAGGGCAGGCTTCCGGCGCGCCAGATTCGTCGCGCACCCACTGCAGCAGGCGGCGTTAGTCGGCCTTGGTCTGCGTGATGTGGCGGCTGAGAGAGCATCGGGATTTCCAGAAGGCCTGTGAGCGTCAAGTACAGAACGCTCGTCAAGTCCACCTGAGTGGTGGAAATTGGCGTGCCTAGCGGTGCAACTGGCTAATGCCGCGCGCGGTGCATCGGCGCGGCGGCGGGTGGCGCAAGGGTGTATTTGACGGTGTCGTCGCCTGCGCAGATTTCGGAGAGCACTTAGATCGACAAATAGCGGTGCCGCAGCTGCCATTCGTCATTTGCTTCCATTAAGACTGCACCGAACAGGCGCACGATCGACGCCTTATCTCGAAAGTTGCCGACGACATTTGCGCGCCGCTTTTCGTTTGCTGCGTCATTTGTAAAGGGCGGCTTCTCGCCCAACAGGGCATACAGGTCGAAAAAGTGGGACTGCGAGGCGGCGCGTTCGGTGAGGTATAGGGTCTGCCGCTTGGCGATGAACTGGTCTGGCGTCATGGGCTCCCCCAATCGGCAAGGTAGCAGGCTTCGCGGGTTGGAGTAAGCGGGGCTGCGAGGGCACGGAGCAGCCGCCACCTGCCCCCACCTAAACGCGGTGGCCAAGGCCGGAAGCGTTTCCCAGGCTTTCCCAGGGTTTCCCTGGGACCATCCTCCGCCAGCGGTCAGCGGGCCATGGTAGGCAAGCCGCAACCTGGTACCCAGCCCGCCCAGGCTTTCCCAGCGATGCCTGCCGTTTCAAATTTTTTGGTACCCATGTGGTACCCAGGCGTTTTCTTTGAACCGGTCGATCTCGAGAAAACCCTTGGGAGACTTGGAGCGGGCGAGGCGATTCGAACGCCCGACCCTCACCTTGGCAAGGTGATGCTCTACCCCTGAGCTACGCCCGCATCCAATGGGGTGCGCCGTGGGCAGTGCCGCGGCGAGCGGCGCTTTTGGCAGAACGCACGGGGCTTGGCAAGGGTGTTTGCGCGACCAAGGCGAAGGCGCCTCGCCGGCGGAGCGGTTTGGTCTTGCATGCAGCCGAGAGGTCTTTGAAATTGATCTTCGATATGCATCCATTTGAATTGCTAAGGATCCCCATGCGCTCGTTTCTGCTTTGCGCTGCTGTGTCGGTTCAGTTGGCCGGGTGCGCCATCGCCCCACCACCGCCGCCGCCCGCAATAGAGGCGCCCAGCCCCGCCAAACCGCCCGCCATTGCCTATCCGCAGACCAAAACCGTCGATCAGGTCGATGAGATCCATGGCGTTAAAATCGCGGATCCTTATCGCTGGCTGGAGCAGGATGTGCGCAACAGCGCGGACGTGGCGGCTTGGGTCGCGGCGCAAAGCCAAACCACGCGCGCCTATCTTGACGCTTTGCCGGGGCGGGCCGCGATCGAGGCGCGTTTGAAGGCGCTGTGGGATTTCGACAAGTTCGGCGTGCCGGACGCCGCCAAGGGCAGCTACTTTTATCGCATCCAAACCGGGCTTCAGAACCAGGCGGTGCTGTATGTCCAGGATGGGCTGAACGACGCGCCGCGCAAACTGATCGATCCCAATGCCTGGTCGAAAGACGGCGCAACCGCGCTGGACGATCAGGCCCCAAGCCCGGACGGCAAGCTGCTCGCCTATTCAGTGCAGGATGGCGGCAGCGATTGGCGCATGATCCGGGTGATCGATGTGGCCACCGGCCAGCAGGTCGGCGGCGATGTGAAATGGGCGAAATTCACCGGCATCACCTGGGCGAAAGACTCCAAGAGCTTTTTCTATTCCCGCTATCCGCAGCCGCCGCAGGCGGAGATGTTTACGGCGTTGAATTTCAATCAGGCGGTTTATCGCCATCGTATTGGCACGCAGCAAAGTGCGGATGTGAAAATCTATGATCGGCCGCAAGCGCCCAAGCAGGGCTTTTCCACGCAAGTGACCGATGATGGCCGCTGGATCGTGATTGTGGTCTGGGAAGGCACGGACGAGCGCTATGAAGTTGTGGTGATTGACCAGCGCGCCAAGCGCCCAACGCCGCGCACCATCATAACTGGGTTCAAAAACGACTACGCGCTGGTCGGCCAGGATGGCCGCGGGCGCTTGCTGTTCCGCACTGATCTGGACGCGCCGCGCGGGCGCATTGTGGCGATTGATCCGCGCGCGAAAACCATCGCGACAGTGGAGATTGTTGCGCAGGACACAAGCGTGCTGACTGGCGCGAGCCGCATCGGCGATGTGGTGATCGCGTCCTATATGGTGGACGCCAAAACCGAGGTGCGCCGCTTCAGCCTCGCCGGCGCGCCGCTTGGCCGCGTGGACCTGCCCGGCATTGGCACGGCAGACGGCTTTCAAGGCAAAGCCGGCGATCCGGAAACCTTCTTCAGCTTTGCCAGCTTCAATATGCCGACCACGATCTATCGCTATGACAGCGCCAAGAACGAAGTCAGCCTGTTCCGCCAGCCCAAGGCGCCATTTGATCCCAACAGCATCGCCGTGGCGCAGGTGTTTTTTACCTCCAAAGACGGCACGCGCGTGCCAATGTTCCTGGTCCACCGCAAGGATGTGACGCCCAATGGCCAGCGGCCAACGCTGCTGTACGCCTATGGCGGCTTCAATCTGTCCCAGCCGCCAAGCTTCTCGATCGCGCGGCTGCAATGGGTGGAGATGGGCGGCGTCTTCGCATTGGCCAATGTGCGCGGCGGCAATGAATATGGCAAAGACTGGCACAATGGCGGGCGACTGCTCAACAAGCAGAATGTGTTCGATGATTTCATCGCCGCCGCGGAATATCTCAGCACCAGTGGCTGGACGGCGCCGGCGCATTTGGCGATCCAGGGCCGCTCCAATGGCGGCTTGTTGATTGGCGCGGTGCTCAATCAGCGGCCGGATCTGTTTGCTGCAGCGCTGCCGGAAGTCGGCGTGATGGACATGATGCGCTATGCGCAGTTCAGCGCCGGCCGGTTCTGGACCGACGATTACGGCGACCCGGCCGATCCCACCTACACAGCGTTTTTGAAAAGCTATTCGCCGCTGCACAATGTCAAAGCGGGGGTGGATTATCCGGCGATTTTGGTGACGACCGCCGACACCGACGACCGCGTCGTGCCCGGCCATTCGTTCAAATACGCCGCCGCCATCCAGGCCGCCCAGGGCGGGTCTTTCCCGGTCGGCGGCAAGCCGCGTTTGATCCGCATTGAAACCCGCGCCGGCCACGGAACTGGCAAACCGACCGATAAGATCATTGCCGAAAGCGCCGACCGATGGGCCTTTCTGGCAGCCCATACTGGGCTTGCGGCTCCCAAGGCGCCGTGATTGCGATCATCCGTGTTTGGACAATGCACCCCGCCCTGCCGGGCGCGCAACCGCCCGCCTCATCCCGGCGGCGGCGTGGGCGCCGGCGGCAGGGCGGGCTGTTCCAGCGGCGGGGCGATGCGGTCAGCCTCAGCCGCGTCGAGTTCATAGGCCCAAGGGCCGATCTTCAAGTTCAGCGCGGCGGCTTCGGCCGCGGCGGTTTCGTTCTCGCCGCGCGCGCCGAGTTTCAGCCATGGCTGGTCTTTGTGCTGATGCAGCTCCGCATCGATCACCAATCCATCAAACGTCCGCAGCACCGCGCGCGCCGACGGCGGGCCCGGCACATTCGGCGCCGGCGCAACATCAACCGGGCGCAGGCGCGTTAAGGCGGCAGCGACATCGTCTGGCGTGCGCGCGCCGGTCAGCGGCTTATCGGTAAAAGGCCGCGCCAGCGCAAAGCCGCCCGCATCGTTGCGCACGACGCTGTAGCCCGCCCCGATCGCCGGCGCGAGATCAACGCGGCCAATGCGATCAACCGCCACTTCCAAAGGCGTCAGATCAAGCCAAGACGAAGGCCGGCGCAGATCGGGAAGATCAAGATTAGCCGCCCACACCTGGTCCTCGCCAACGCGGCGCAGATAGGAGCGGCCATCCGGGCTTGCGCCCACGATCAAGTCCGCGATCAGGCCGCCTTTGGCGTCCTGCACCTGCACGCTGACGCCGCGCCCGCCCTTGGCCGGATCGTCCACGCCCAAGCGGGCGTGCTTTTTCGGATCACGCGTCAGCGGCCGGTCGAAGCTGAGCTTGGCCAGGGTTTCGGTGAAGGCGGCCAGGCGCTCGCGCCGGATCGGGAACTCGCCGCGGTCGGCCATGGCCCAGCCCTTGGCGCCTTTAGCGATGCGATAGCCGCCATCCTTGCTGGCGATGACGATGACTTGCGCGGCCGCCTCGTTGGCGGCGAAGGCCGGTGCGGCAGGACCTGCGCCCTTGGCGCCGCGCAGGCGATCGCCTTGCATCCCAACCACCAGCCACGCCGCGATCGCAGCGACAGCGGCAAACGCCACCGCCAGAGCCGCCTGCCGGCGGCGTTCTTCAAACAGCGGATTCATCATGGCGCTAGCGCCTCCGTCTTGGCTGCCGGCCGCGCGCGGCGTCGCCGCCGCCAGGAGACAAAGACACCCGCGGCGATCACCAGGATCGGGGCCAGCCAAACATTGACCAGCATCAACACACCCTGCAGCCGATCCAGATCGACGCGGAAGCTGCGCTCCACCGCGCGCAGTTGGCCGCGCACCTCCACGATCCGGGCGCGGAAGCGTTCAATCTCGCCGCGTTCTGCGCCGGACAATTCCGCACCCAGATTGCCCTGGAAAAAGCCAGACCCCGCGCCTTTGCTTTGCAACGCGGCGAGGCGCTGTTCGGTGGTGGCCAATTCCTCGCGCAGCCGCTGTTGGGCCTCCGCCACGCGCGCTTGAGCGGCAACCCGCATCTTGTCCACTTCGGTGAGCCGGCGCAGCGACGGCGCGCGCGAGCGCAAAGAGATCAGCGCATCCGAGCCGCTGAGCTGGTCCAGCGCGTTGAGCAGGAAGGCGCCATTGTCGCGCTGAGGGCCTTCGCGGCTGTCGATATAGAGGCGATCATCCAGAAAGTCGGCGTCGGCGATCAAGATGATTTCGGCATTGCCTTTGGTCTTGGCCAGCGGCGCACCGGCATAGGCGCTTTGCAGCGCGCCGGAAATCCGCACCGCAACCGTTTCGCGCCGCCCGGTTGGCGCCCAGGCCGCCAACAGCGCCTGGCCCGGTGGGAGCATCTGCGCCTGATTGGCCGGCAGGCGCATGGTGTTGGCGGTGGTTTTGGCAAGCGGCGTGACGGTAACGCCAGCGACGGGCGCATCGGTGATGGCCCCGGCAGCAACCAGGCTCATGCCGCGGGTCAAAGCGGTTGAGACCAGATCGGCGCGGTTCATGCGATCGGCGGCGATATCGAGAAACAAAGGTTGCGGCGGCTGATCGGGGCCGAGATAGAGCGCGCCTTCCCGGTCCAGCACAACATCGCGCGACACGGCAACGCCCCAAGAGGCCAGCAGCGGATCGAGCGCCGATATGGTCGCCGCCAGCGGCGGCGCGCCAGGCGCCTGCGACACAATCGAAGCCGGATCGAGCGCGATCAAGGCGCGGCCTTTGGCCATGATGAACTGGTCGATGGCGCGCTGTTCAGCGTCTGACAAAGCCCAAGGCTGGATCACTGCGATGACGGCCGCATCTTCGGGAACAGCGCTAAAGCCCGGCTGCAAAATCTGCACATCGCTGAGCCGCGCTAGCTCCTGCAGCCAATAAGGTTGCCGCGCCTGCTGGCTCATCCGCGGGTCACGGGCAATATCGGGGCTGAGCGGCAGGCTGGACACGATCGCCACCTTCGTCCGCCGCGGCTGCTCCAATTCGCTGATCAGACGGGTGATCTCATATTCCAGAAACGGTTCACGTTGCGGCGCGAAAAACGGAATGGCGATGCGCGCATCCACGGCATTGGCGCCGACCAGGCCGAAATAGATCGGATCGCCGGAGCCGCCGGGATTGAACGGCTGCAAGCCCATCTCAACGGCGCGGTCCTCCGCTTCGGTGAAGCGCAGCGGGTCGACTTCGCGCAGCCGCACCATGCCTTTGCTTATCCCGACATAGGATTGCAGCAACTCCCGCACGCGCGCCGCATAGCTGCGCACCTGCGGCACGCTTTCGCCCGCTTCGCGCGAATAATACAGCGTCAGATCGACGGGCTCTGCGAGGCCCTTCAGCGTCTCGCGCGTGCCCTTGGAAACGCTGTAAAGTTGGCTCGCGGTGAGATCGAGGCGCGCGCCCGGCGTCAGCCGCGACACGACCACATTGATCGCAACGAACGCAACCAGCAGCGCCAGCGCAAGGATCAAAGCATAGCGGCGTGCAGACATTCTTCAGCCTCCCCGCCGTGCATCGACGGCAAGCGCCGTCCAGACCAGAAACAGCCCGATCAGGGAGCCGAAAAACACCAGCGAGCGCAGCTCGATCACGCCGCGCTGGGCAGCGTCGAAGTGCGCCAGGATCGACACCGAAGCCACCGTTTCCATCGCCGCGGGCCCAAGCGCGCCCTGAAAGAAATTCAGCAGCAGCGGCGTACCCGAGACCGTGAACACAAAGCTCACCAGCACCGCCAAGATGAACGCCACCACTTGTGAAGCCGTCAGCGCCGACATCGCCGAACCGATCGCGATATAGGCGCCGGCCATCAGCAGGCTGGCGAGATAGCCGACAAAGATCGCGGCATTGTCTGGCAGGCCAAGCAGATTGACGCTGATCCATAATGGGACGGTCAGCGCCAGCGCCACCGCCGCCACTGTCCAGGCAGCGAGGAATTTGCCGACCACCAGGGCCCAGGTCGGCGTCGGCAAGGTAAGCAGAATTTCGGCCGTGCCAGCGCGGGTTTCTTCCGCCCAGAGCCGCATCGCCACCGCCGGCAGAAACACCATGAACAGCCAGGGATGAAACAGAAAGAAGCCGCCGAGATCGGCGCGGCCCTGCTCAAAGAACTGCCCGACCTGGAAGGTGAAGGCGCCGATGGCAAACAGGAACACCGCGACGAACACATAGGCCGTCGGCGTGGACACATAGCTTGTCAGTTCGCGGCGATACACCGCCAATAGCCCGTTCACGACACGCCCTCCTCACCGCCGGTGAGCGCTGCAAACGCCGCCTCCAGCCCGCCATACTGGGCCGCCAGCTCCGCCGGTTTGGCGTCCGCAATGATCTTGCCGTGATGGATCATGATGGCGCGGGTACACACCGCCTCGACCTCCTCCAGCGAATGGGTCGAGATGATGATCGCGCGCTCTTGCGCGAGGCGGCGGATCAGGCCGCGGACCGCCTGGCGCTGAATGGGATCGAGGCCATCGGTCGGCTCATCGAGGATCATCAGCATCGGATTGTGCAGAAGCGTGGCCGCCAGCGCCACACGGCGGCGATAGCCTTTCGACAGCGTTTCGATCGGCCGCTCGATGCTGTCGCCCAGATTGGCGTCCGCGGCGGCGCGGCGGACCGCGTTGCGGGATTTGTCCTTATCGAGGCCCCGTGCGCGGGCGACGAAATCGAGGAACTCCAGCGGCGTCATCTCGCCATAGACCGGCGCGCCTTCGGGCAGATAGCCGACCCGCTCCTGCGCGCGGCGACGATCCTGGGCAACGTCGATATTGAAAATCTTGGCCGTGCCGGCGTCCGGCTCCAGGAAGCCCGCGATCATCCGCATGGTCGTGGTCTTGCCGGCGCCATTGGGGCCCAACAGGCCGACCACCTCGCCCTCGACCACGGCAAAGCTCACGCCGTCGACCGCCCGGCGCGGCCCGAACGTCTTGACCAGATTATCAACCGCCAGAATCATGTTCAGCCCTGCCCCGGTTCTCGCCGGGGGCGGCCGGGGCATAGCCGGGGTGCAAGCAAAAGGCCAGAGTGGAGTGGCGGCTAAAGCGCCGAAGTATCAAGCGCCAGCGGCAGGGTCAGGGCCGGCGAAGGCTCGCCAAAGCGCACGACATTGCGGCGGCGATAGCCTTCTGGCGTTGGCTCGGCGGCCTGATGGATCACGCGGGCGCGGACATCAGCGACCCAATATTCCGTGAGCCCCGCCTGGGCATAGTCGATCTGCTTCTGGCCGAGATCGTCACTGAGCGAAGCGTCCGCAACCTCGATCACCAGTTTCACCGCGCCGCCCGGCAACGGGCCGTCCGGACCGTTGAACTGGCTGGCCTTGTCCCACACCACGATGTCAGCCGTCGGCTGAAAGCCGGCGCCGAATTGGATCGAAACTTCCGGATTAACTTCAAGCGCCAATCCCGATGCCAGCAGCGCGCGATCCAAGGCCCGCAGCAGCGCCATCATGCAGCTCGAGTGGGTCAAATGCACCGGACTCATCGAAACAACGATCCCCCCGCGCAGCTCCACCCGCCCGACGCTAACAAACGCGCCGCGCCGAGCCATGTCTTCGTACTGGGCGTCGGTCAGTTTGACGGGGGTGCGGACAGGAGCGTTCATGGCCCTACTATAGCAGACTTATCGCGCGTTCGAACGGCCCGCCGGCATTCATCGCATCAATGCGGTTCGGCTCACGGACTGAAAAACTGGGTCATACGAACCCTGCCCGGACCGTGTCAAAGCGCTGAAGTATCCAGCGCCAGCGGCAGAGTCAGGGCCGGCGCCGGCTCGCCAAAGCGCACGACATTTCGGCGGCGATAGCCGTCCGGCGTTGGCTCGGCGGCCTGATGAATTACGCGGGCGCGGACATCGGCGACCCAATATTCCGCCAGCCCCGACTGCGCATAGTCGATCAGCTTCTGGCCGAGATCGTCACTGAGTGAAGCGTCCGCGACCTCGATGACCAGTTTCACCGCGCCGCCCGGCAACGGGCCGTCAAGATCGGGCGCCACCAAAGCGGGGTCAAAAACAACGATGTCGGCGGTGGGTTGGAAATGGCCGCCAAACCGCAACGAAATCTCGTTAAGGGCGCGCAAGTTCGAGGCGCCGGGAAGCGCGTGAACCAAGGCCTGGGTCAGCGCAAACATGATCGTGGCGTGCGAATAATGCTCTGGGCTCATGGCGACAACGATCCCCCCCCGCAGCTCTACCCGCCCGACGCTGACAAACGCGCCGCGCCGGGCCATGTCTTCGTACTGGGCGTCGGTGAGTTTGATGGGGTTGCGGATGGGGGCGGTCATGCGGCCATTTTAGCAGATTGGCGCGCCACAAACAGCCGGTGCGTGCGTGTGGGGGGATAAGGCCGGGGCAAATCCGCGCGGCGGCGTGCAGCGCCGCTAAGGGCGGCAAGGGCGCGGGCGCCAAGTCGCCCGCCGCAATTCGACCGGCTTGTGCGCCCGGCCAAGATCACAGCCATGGTCAACGCCATGTCCCCGCTTTGTCACATCAATCTGCTGTTCGCGCTGCTCACGCGCTGGCGTGGCGCCAGGCGCCACGGCAAGCCGTCGGCGCGCTTTGTGGCCGTGGTGGAACGCACGGAGCAGGCGCTGGCGCAGACGATCCGCGCAACACTGGCCCAAGACGGCGTGGCCGATCCTGATCTCGACGATCCGGCGTTTCTGGTGTGGTTCAAGAGCCATTATCCGGGTCCGGCGCATGTGGCGCGCGCGGCTGGCGGCGCCGGCGCGCCCGCCAACGCTCCCTTCGCAATTCAAAACGTCGCCGCCGCCGGCATTGGTTGGGCCGGGAGCAAGCCGGACCCCGTTCAAGCCCGCGCGCCGCCCAAAGCCGGGCCATTATCCAGCCAGAACCAACCGCTCCGGCCCTCGCCGGGGCGGCCGCTGGCGCTGGCATTTCAGAAGAGACCGCATTCGGACGGAAAACCGCACACACTTTTCCTGAATGCGGCCTAGACCCCCACAAACCGCAGAAAGCGGCACGGGGTCTTGGCGGCGCGGGCGAGGCTGAAATACGGGGCGACCTCGCCGGTTGGGGCAAAGCCGGCCTTTTCGAGCACCCGACCGGACGCCGGGTTGTCGACAAAGTGGCTGGCCACTACGGGCCCAAGGCCCAAGCCGGCGGCGAAGGCCGTAGCCGCCTTCAGCGCCTCGCTGGCAAAACCGCGCCCCCAAAAAGGCCGGCCGAGCCAATAGCCGATCTCGACCTTGCCCTTGGCGGGATTGGCGCCGATGCAACCAATCAGCCCTTCCCCTGGCAGCTCGATCCCGAATACCGCATCCGGCCAGCCGGCGGCTTCGCGGGCGAGCCGGATCAGGATCCAGCCTTCCGCTATGACGGTGGACTGCTGCAGCGGAAACGTGCCGGTCATCCGCGCCACGCAAGGGTCGGCGGCAAGCCGTGCAAAACGGGCCGCATCGCTGAGCGCCAGCGGTCGCAGGATCAGCCGTTCGGTTGTCAGCGTCGGGGTCATGACAACGCCCTCCGCGCTGGCGCCCGGGCCATTTTGCGCGACGGCAGGTCTACGCCGCGCGCCAGGCACAGCTGCGGCTTGACCTCGCCGGTATAGGCACAGCCGCGCTTTTCCAACACCATGCCGCTCGCCGGGTTTTCAACGAAGTGGCCGGAGCGGAAGGTTTTCACGCCGGTGTCGGCCTCGGCATAGGCAAGCACAGCAGCACCGGCTTCAGTCGCGTAGCCGCGGCCCCAAAAAGGTTTGCCGAGCCAGTAGCCGGGGACGAGTGCGCCGTCTTCAATGCCCTCGCCATTCAGCTCCAGGCCAATGGCGCCAATCACGCCGTCGCTGGGCGTGGCGATGGCATAGGTGTAGCCCTCCCCGGCGGCGTGGGCGGGAGCATGGGTTGCAACGCAGGCCTCGGCGTCGGCGGCATAGGGGAACGGAACCCGCGCCAGCATCGAGCAGACTTCCCAGTCGCCGACCAGCTCGGCGACGCGGGTGGCGTCGGCGGTTTGGAATGGGCGCAGGCTGAGGCGGTTGGCGTCGATCTGGGTGCGCATGATGGGCTCCACTTCTGGCTCCCACGGGTGGGGAAAGTGGTCCCGGCGCTGTGGTGAAAACCAAACGGGGGGACCGGCGACCCGGTCCCCCCATGGGAAAGTCTGAACCGGATCGCTTGGTGAGGAGCGATCCGGGCCTGGTAGCTGGATCGCTATTCGGCGGCGGTCGCAATCGGCATAACGGATACGAAGCAGCGGCCGTTTCGTTTCGTCGCAAAGCTCACCTGGCCATCGGCTTTGGCAAACAGGGTGTGATCGCGGCCAAGGCCGACATTGGCGCCCGGATGGAACTTGGTGCCGCGTTGGCGCACAAGGATATTGCCGGCCAGAACCGTTTGGCCGCCAAAGCGCTTCACGCCAAGCATTTTCGGGTTGCTATCGCGGCCGTTCTTGGTCGTGCCGCCTGCCTTCTTCTGAGCCATGGGTCAGGTCCTCAATCTTCGTCGCGCTTGGCTTTGGCTTCACGGTCGGACTTCGCCCGCGGCGGCTTGCCGGCGAGCAATTCGGCGGCCTGGTCGCGCCACTCTTCGCGGATCGCGCGGTCGCCTTGGCCGATCTTGTCGCCGAGGGCGGCGAGTTCGTCATCTGACATGGCCGCAATCTGCTTCAGGCTGGTGACGCCTTCGTCAATCAGCTTCATTTCCAGAGCCGGGCCAACGCCGCCGATATCTTTCAGATCGTCGCGCGCCACCCGCGCGCCGAGCGGCGGAGCGACATCGCCGGCTTTCAACAGCGCAGTGATCCGCACGACGCTCTCAAACTGGCGGTGGCCGCGCTTGCGGCGATAGGTGTTGCGGCGCTTCTTCTTGAAGACCTTCACCTTGTCGCCCTTGCGGGTATCAACCAGTTCGCCAATGACGCTGGCGCCGGCCACAGTCGGCGCGCCAACGGCCACAGCCCCGCCATCGCCGAGCATCAGAACATCGGAGAACGTGACCCGCTCACCGGCCAAGGCGGTGAGTTTTTCCACGACGATTTCATCGCCCTGCGCGACGCGATATTGCTTACCGCCGGTCTTAATCACCGCAAACATAACGGCCTGCCACAAACAAAAGGGAGCCTGCGCGGCGGGTGCAGCGCAAGCGGAGGCGGGCAGATAGCCGCTGACGCTGAAGCCGTCAATGGTGAAATGCGCCCCATCGGCGCGATCGTTTCGCAGGCGTCACACATAAAACTCTCGTGATCACGGCCTGTTCCGGGGCCTCAACCGCTTGCGCGCCGCGTTAGGTTCGCCATATTTCGCGCACGGCCTAGTGTTTATATGCAGGCTAAGGAGGCTTTGATGAACAATTTCCCCGGCTCAGTGCCCATGGGGCGCGCCGACATGGCCGTGGATGCCGGTCTGCGCAGCTTCATGCTCGGCGTTTACAACAAGATGGCGATGGGCCTCGTCCTGTCGGCGATCATCGCCTGGACGGTCGGCTCCGTTGCCCCGGTGACGCAGGTCGTGCTGGCGCCGCCAGTCGTTTACCTCGTTCAGTGGGGCCCGTTGGTGCTGCTGCTCGGCTCCATGTTCCTGATGCGCAACCCCTCGCCGACCGGCTCGGGCGTTCTGTATTGGTCGATCGTGACGCTGATGGGCGCGGGCCTGGGCGTGTGGGTTGCTGCGGCGGCCAACGGCTTGGCGCTGAACACAGCGGGCGGGCGCACTCTGGCGCCGACCTTCGGCATCATGGCGCAAGCCTTCCTGGTCACGGCCATTGGCTTCGGCGGTCTGAGCCTGTGGGGCTACACGACCAAGAAAGACCTGTCGCCGATCGGCAGCTTCCTGGTGATCGCCATGTTTGGCGGCTTGGCCATCAGCCTGCTCAACCTGTTCATCTTCAAGAATGGAATGCTGGAAGTTGGCCTCCAGGTTGCGATGCTGGCGGTGTTCGGCCTACTCGTGGCGTTTGAAACGCAAAACCTGAAATACAGCTATTTCCAGCTGCAGGGTGACGCCCGCTCCATGGCGGTGATGACCAATATGGGCGCTCTGAACCTGTACATCTCGTTCGTGCAGATCTTTCAGATGCTGCTGTCGCTGCTCAGCTCACGCGAGTGAGTTTGGCGCAAAGCTAAAACCGAACGCCCCGGCCGCAAGGTCGGGGCGTTTTGGTTTGGGGGTGGTCGCAGTTGTCGAAGTTGGCTAACATTGGGGCATGTCAGAAACGCTGAATTATCGCTGCGTTCATCTATGAACATGCAGAAGACATGGCGCGCTCCAACGCCCATATTGCAGTCCACGGACTATGGAACGACCCGGCGCGGCCCTGGTGATCCGTCCGCTCGATGTCATCGCAAACGCGTTTGCGGCGACGTCGAAATCAACACACTCGATATCCTAATGGGCAGCCCCTAGAGCGCCCGCGCCGAAGGTTGCGCCACGACGGTGAACCGCGCCTCAACCGCCCCCCGCGCCTGGGCGTCGAGCGAAACGGTCAGCCGCTCGCGGCCGCGCTGAAAGTGCAGATCGCCGGGCTTGTCGATCGCCGCCCAGCCAAGGGCCGGCAGCGCGGACTGGTAATAGTCGCGCACGGCCCCGATCTCGGCCTTGCCGGCGGCGCGCGCGATCAGGATGCGCCCGTCGCGGCTTTCAAACGCCAGCGCCGCGCCAGGTGTCTCCACCAGACCGGGGGCCAAGGGCATATCTTCCAGCAGGGCCAAGAACTTGGTTTCAGCGATCGCAGCGTCAGCGAGAAAGGCGCCGACCACCGCCGCGGTGAGAAGGAATTTGTTCATGCTTGAGTCCGTTAAGGCGTTTCGCCGGCAACCGCAATTTTGTTTCAGCGCTGACAAACCGCGCAATAGAATGTTGAACGCCCGGCCTGCACCGCCCGCCGGATGACCCCGCCGCAGCCCGGCCGCTGGCAGCCGCCGCCCGCCTGGTCGTAAACCGCAAAGCGCTGCTGGAAGCCGCCGGCCGCGCCATCGACCGCCGCGAAGTCCCGCAGGGTCGAGCCGCCGGCCAGGATGGCCTCTCCCAGCACCTCGCGGATCGCTTGCGCCAAAACGCCAAGCCGCCCCGGCGCGATCCGCCCGGCTGCCCGCTTCGGGCTGATCCCGGCGCGCCACAGCGCTTCGCAAACATAGATATTGCCAAGGCCAGCAATGATCCGCTGATCCAGAAGCTTCGCCTTCACATTCTGGCTCTTGCCGGCAAACGCCGCCGCAAGGTGATCGCCGGTAAATGCATTGCCCAGCGGCTCTGGCCCCATGCCTTTGAAATGGCTTGTCTCTTCCAGCGCATCGGTCGCCGCCAGATCAAGAAACCCGAACCGGCGGGGATCGTTATAGGTCAGAAGGCCGCCGGCGGCGGTTTCCAGGATCACATGGTCATGGGCCGGCAGATGCGGGCCCTCGAAGTAAAAGTCGCCGGGCTGGCCTGCGCGACCGGACACAATCCAGCGCCCGCTCATCCCCAAATGGCTGATCAGCGTCTCATTGCGATCGAGATCGATCAGCAGATACTTGGCCCGCCGCCGCAGCGCCGTGACCCGCGCCCCGGTGAGCCGCTCGGCCATCCGTTCGGGAAGCGGAAAGCGCAAATCAGGCCGCCGCGCCTCTACCCGCGCCAACACCGCCCCTTCCAGCACCGGCGCCAGGCCCCGCCGCACCGTCTCCACTTCCGGCAATTCCGGCATCGTCAACCATTTGGAAAGCAAGGCGGAACGCCGCCTTTGGGATATAGCGCCTTAACCTGGAGGCGGCTATGGTCGCCGCTCAATGGCAGACCAGCCCTCCCCGGACGCCGTCTCATTCGGCTTTGAAGACGTGCCGCGCGCCGAAAAGGCCGCCCGCGTCCGCGACGTGTTTGAGCGCGTGGCGATCCGTTACGACCTGATGAACGATCTGATGAGCGGCGGCATGCATCGGCTGTGGAAGGCCGCCATGGCCGATGCGGTCAATCCCCAGCCGGGCGATGTGATCCTCGACCTCGCCGGCGGCACGGGCGACATTGCCCGGCGGCTGAAGAAGCGAATGGACGCCGCCGCCCGCCGCCGCAGCCTCAATCCCGGCGTGGTCTATGTCACCGACATCAACGAAGAGATGCTCGCCGCCGGCCGCGCGCGCGGCGAAGACGGCCTGATCTGGTCCGCCGCCGACGCTGAGAAGCTGCCCTTCCCGGACCGCTTCTGCGACGCTGTCACCATCGCCTTCGGCATCCGCAATGTCACCCACATCCCGAATGTTCTTACCGAAGCGCGCCGCGTGCTGAAGCCCGGCGGTCGTTTCGCGTGCCTTGAGTTTTCCAAGGTCGCCATCGGGGCGCTGGAGCCCGCTTATGACGCGTTCTCCTTCCAGGTCATCCCGCGCATCGGCCGGATGATCGCCAAGGACGAACCGGCCTATCGCTACCTCGTTGAAAGCATCCGCCGCTTCCCCGACCAAGAGCGTTTCGCCGGCATGATTGCAGCGGCCGGCTTCTCGCGCGTGACCTATCGCAACTTCACCGCCGGGGTCGCGGCCTTGCATCTTGGCTGGGCGATTTGATGTTTGGGCTGGAGCACATCTTCCGCCTGCTGCGCGTCGGTTGGGTCTTGGTGCGCTATGACGCCATCCTGCCGAAGGAATATGAGGAGCGCTTGCCGCTGGGTTGGCGCTTTACGGGGCGGCTGCTGCATCTCTTTTCGCGTCGGCGGGCGCCGAAGTCGCCGGGCGCGCGCCTGGCCATGGCGCTCGAAAAACTCGGGCCGGCCTATGTGAAGTTCGGCCAGTTCCTGGCGACGCGCCCGGACGTGATCGGCATCACCGCCGCCCACGATCTCGGCCGCCTCAAGGACCGCCTGCCGCCCTTCTCGCGCGAGCGCGCGCTCGACACGATCAATGCGGAACTCGGCGACATTGAGGGCCAATTCGGCCGCGTCTCCGAAGCCTTGGCGGCGGCCTCAATCGCGCAAGTCCATATGGCAGTGCATCCACGCACCGGCCCGGCGGCGGTGAAAATCCTGCGCCCGCGGATCGAAAAGAAACTGCGCCGCGAAATGGCGGCATTGCATTTTGGCGCCGCCGCCATCGAACTGTTCAGCAAGGACTCCCGCCGGCTGGAGCCGGTCCAGCTTGTCGAGACCGTCGCCCAAGCGCTGGAGCGTGAATTGGATCTGCGCCTGGAAGCTGGCGCCGCCGCCGAGTTTCGCGAAGTGGCGCAGAAGGAAGGCTACTTCCAGGTTCCGGAAATCGATTGGACGCGCAGCTCCAAACGAGTGCTAACCCAGACCTGGATCGACGGCGTTGCACTCACCGACATGACCGCCCTCGACAAAGCAGGCGCCGACCGCCCGGCCCTCGCGATGGCGATCACCCGCGGCTTTCTCGCCGCCGCCCTCGATCACGGCTTCTTCCATGCCGACATGCACGAAGGCAATTTGATCTACGGCAAAGACGGCAAGCTGTGGGTTGTTGATTTCGGAATCATGGGCCGCATTGGCGTCAAGGAGCGGCGCTACCTTGCCGAGATCCTGTTTGGCTTTCTGCGTCGCGATTATCGCCGCGTCGCGGAGGTTCACCAGGAAGCCGGCTATGTGCCGGAAAAGCACACGGTGGAAGAATTCGCCCAAGCGCTGCGCGCCATCGGCGAGCCGATCTTTGGCAAAACCGCCGATGGCATTTCGATGAGCCGCCTGCTCTTGCAGCTGTTTGACGTCACGCATCTCTTCGGCATGCATTTGCGGCCCGAACTGGTGATGCTGCAAAAGACCATGGTGCAGGTCGAAGGCGTCGCGCGCGCGCTCGATCCCAAGCACGATATGTGGGCGGCTTCGCGGCCGATCGTGGAGCGCTGGGTGAAGCGCGAAATCAGCGTCGACGGCATGCGCCGGCGGGTGATGGATGAGGCCAGCATTGGTTTCGGCGCGCTGCGCCGCCTTCCGCAGACGCTGGCCGCCCTAGAAGGCGCCGCCAACGAAGTGCGCCGCGGCCCGCCGCCGGCCCAGCGCCAGGGCATTTCCTGGATGAGCTTTTTCATCGGCCTCGCGGTCGGCGCCGTGGCGGTGTTCATCGCGTACTATGCGGGGCTTTGATCTTCGCCATTGAGACGCCGCACCGCGGCGGTATGCTTGGCGCAGCTCCAGACTGAAAGCGTCGCCATGGCCTCCATCGTTCTTCTGGTCGCGACAAAAAGGGCCTGTTCATCGGCCGCAGCGATGCAGCGCGCGCGCATTGGACATTCTCAGATTCGCATTTTCTGGGTCATATGATTCATCACGCCGTGCTCGATCCGCGCGACGGGAAAACCTTGTTGGCCGCCGCCAAGACCGGCCATCTCGGCCCAACGATTTTCCGCTCCACCGATTTCGGCGCGACATGGGCCGAAGCCAAGCAACCGCCGGCCTTCCCCAAGGCGCCAGAAGGCGAAACCGGCCGGGCCGTCGATCACACCTTCTGGCTGAAGCCCAGCAATCCAACAGAGCCGGGCGTCTGGTATGCCGGCGTTTCGCCGCATGGCTTATTCCGCAGCGAAGACGGCGGCGCGACCTGGGCGCCCGTCAGCGGCCTTAATGACGATGCGCAATACCGCGTCTGGATGGGTGGCCCGCAAGACGGCACGCCCGGCGGGCCGAAACTGCATTCCGTCATCGTCGACCCGCGCGATGCGGCCCATCTCTATGTCGCCATGTCGTCCGGCGGCGTGCATGAATCGCGTGATCGCGGCGCGTCGTGGAAGCCCTTGGTTGAAGGGCTCGAAGTGTTCCACATGCTCGTCCAGGACGACATCAAGTCGCATGATCCGCATTGCGTGCGGCTGTGCCCATCGGAGCCCGGTCGGCTCTATCAGCAGAACCATTGCGGCATCTATTGGCTCAATCGTCCGAATACGGAATGGCGCCGCATCGGGCGCGCAATGCCGCAAGAGGTGGGCGATATCGGCTTTCCCATGCTCGTCCATCCGCGCGACGCCGATGCCGCCTTCGTGTTCGCGATGGATGCCAGCGATGTCTGGCCACGCACCGCGCCCGGCGGGCGCCTCGCCGCCTATGCCACGCGCGACGGCGGCGAGACCTGGCGGCGGCTCGATCACGGCATGCCGCCGGCCCATGCCTGGTGGACCGTCCTGCGCCAGGCGATGAGCATCGACGCGTTTGATCCCGCTGGCCTCTATCTCGGCGCCACCTGCGGCGAGGTTTGGGCGAGCCCGGACGAAGGCGAGACCTGGGCCAATATCGCGCGCCACCTGCCGCATATCTATGCGGTGGAAGCGGCCATGATGCGTTGACGCAATGCGCGTGCGCATCCCCTCGCCGCTGCACTCCTATACTGGCGCAGCGATTGTTGACGCCGAGGGCGCAACGCTTGACGCGCTTCGGCGCGACATCGATCGGCGCCATCCCGGCTTGCGCTACCGCATGGTCGACGAGCAGGACCGCATCCGCCGCCACATGCGCGTATTTGTAAACGGCGTGCAGGTATTTGACCTTGAGATGGCCGTGCGATCGTCTGACGAAATCACCATCGTCCAGGCGTTGAGCGGCGGCTGATCACGCACAAATCTTTCCCCGGCGCCCCCGGTTGTGCTAACATTGCAAAGATGTCGAACCGTATCTTAACCCTGGAACTCGGCGAAGAAACCGCCACCGCATTGGAAGCCGAAGCCGCTTCAGCCGGCGCCAGCGTGTCTGAGTTTGTCGCTTCGCTGGTGCGCGCGAACGCGGCGGCAGTTTGAGGCTGGACCGATGAAGAACTGACGAACCTTGGGGCGGCGGCCAAAGCGCGCATCAGCACGGAAGGCTTCGCTGACAGCAAAGCGGTTGCCGCGATTTTCCGGCGCGCCGGCGTTCCATGGCCCTAACAGTCGCGCTTGGCGGCGACGCTCGCGACGATCTGACCGCCATCGAAGCAAACCGGCGCACTTCTTCGCCCGGCGCCGCGGACAAGGTGATCAGCGCCATCGGAAGGTCCATTCTTCTTTTGTCAGAACATCCTTGCATGGAGCGAAGGGTGGAATTAGCTCCCTATCGCGAGAAACCAGTTCCGCGCACACCCGATATCATTCTTTACCGGTTGGTCGGCGATACGATTTTGGTGTTGCCCATCTTTTATGGTCGCATGGATAGACCCTTCCCATGACCCAGCCCGCTCAGATCCTCCTCATCGTCGGCGGCGGTATCGCCGCCTATAAAAGCCTGGAGCTTGTCCGGCTGCTCGCGAAGGCGAATGTCCGAACCCGGAGTATCTTGACCAAGGCAGGCGCGCACTTCGTCACCCCGCTGTCGCTCGGATCGTTAACGGAAGACAAGGTTTATACCGACCTGTTCGACCTCACCGATGAGGCCGAGATGGGCCATATCAAATTGTCGCGCAGCGCTGATCTGGTTGTAGTCGCACCCGCCACGGCCGACTTGATGGCCAAAGCCGCCCACGGCCTTGCCAATGACCTCGCCTCCACCACCCTGCTCGCCACGGACAAGCCGGTGCTGATGGCGCCGGCGATGAATGTGCGCATGTGGCGCCACCCGGCAACCCAGCGCAACCTCGCCCAACTCAAAGCCGATGGCGTGGAGATGATTGGCCCGGACGTCGGCGCCATGGCGTGCGGCGAATTTGGCCCCGGCCGCATGGCCGAACCAGAAATGATCCGGGATCGGATCATTGCGCGGCTTGCCGGCGCGGCGCGCGCGCTTGCCGGCAAGCATGTGCTGGTCACTGCCGGGCCGACCTTAGAGCCGATCGATCCGGTGCGGTTCATCTCAAACCGCTCGAGCGGCAAACAGGGATTTGCGATCGCATCAGCGCTTGCCGGCGCTGGCGCGCGGGTGACTTTGGTAAGCGGGCCGGTGGCGCTCAATGCACCGGCCGGCGTGGAGCTTGTGCGCGTGGAAACGGCCGACCAAATGCTTAAAGCCTGCCAAGCAGCGCTTCCGGCCGACGCTGCGGTGTGCCTTGCCGCCGTCGCCGATTGGCGCCCCGAGGCGCCCGCAGGCCAAAAGTTAAAAAAATCCAAAAGCGGCTTGCCGACCATCAAGCTGATTGAAAACCCGGACATCCTCGCCACATTGTCCGCATCCGGCGCGATGCGACCAAAGCTCGTCGTCGGGTTTGCCGCCGAGACCGACCAGCTCGAAACCCACGCCCAGACCAAGCTCAAAAAGAAGGGCTGCGACTGGATCGTCGCCAATGATGTTTCCGGCGATGTGATGGGCGGCGACGAAAACGAAATCGTCCTGATCCGGACGAATAGCGCCCCGGAGCGTTGGCCGCGCATGGGCAAGATGGCCGTCGCCCGGCGGCTGGTGACAGAAATCGCCGCCCAGTTGAGCGGCAATTCAGCCGAACACGGATGACATATCCTGAAGCGGTTCGTGGTCATGTCATGCTATGAAATACGTGGCGCGCAATCCTGTTCCTGCGGCGTTGTCCGAACACACGCACCGCGCCGATCGCGGGCAAGTGGCGCGGATCGCGTTTTCGGCGATGACGAGCCTGGTCGCGCTTGTCGCGCTTCCCTTCCCCTTCGTCGCGTTCTGGCTCGCGGCCGTGATCGTCTAGGATCTGCAGGCTGGGGCCTACCTGACAGACCAGCTTGCGCTCAACCTCAAGCTAACGCTAGCCCAACAGGTTAACCGCCTCTCCATTATCTCAGGCTGGATCGGCTCGACGATCTACGCGGCGCTTCCCTTTGCACTGGCTGTGGAGGGTTCGCCCGCTGCCCTCTTTATTGCCTTCGCTTGGATCACCGGAACCGCGACGCATTGTTTTGTCTACTGCGCCCAGCAACGCAAACTGCTGCTATCGCACTTAAGTGCGCCGATCTTTCTGTTCTGCATCGCCATCGCGATGGGTGCAGGATTTCGCCTGGAGACCCTTGCCATGCTCGTCGCCGTGGGGCTGACGGTCGTGTCCTCCGCCATCTTCGCCCTGGATCGCAATATCCTGCTCGACACGCTCGACACCGAGAAGGCCGCGCGCCAGGCCGCCGATGACGCCAATGCCGCCAAGACCCAATTCCTCGCCACGATGAGCCACGAATTGCGCACGCCGCTGAATGCCGTGATTGGTTACGCCGAGATCATCGGCGAAGATATCTGCGAGGGGCGTCTGCCTGCGGCCGCTGACGCCATGCGCATTCGCGCCAGCGCCCAACATCTGCTTGGCCTGATCAATGTTGTGATCGATATCTCCAAGCTCGAAGCCGATCGCATTGTGCTCAATCCGGAGCCCATAGACGTTCCGGCGTTGTTTGCCCAGATCGAAGACACGCTGCGCCCGCTTGCGGCCAAGAACGTCAGTGCGCTGCAAATGATCATTTTGCCCGGCGTCGGTCACGCCATGCTCGACCCGCAACGGCTCACCCAATGCGTGCTCAATCTGGGGTCCAATGCCTGCAAGTTCACCAGCAATGGCCGCATTAACGTGGTCGTCGACAGCTTGCGCGAAGATGGACAAGTGCTGCTGCGCGTCACGGTCAGCGATACGGGCATCGGCATTTCTGACGCCGCCATGGACAGACTGTTTGAGCCCTTCATCCAGGCCGATGGCTCCCGGCAGTTCGGCGGCACAGGTCTTGGCCTGGCGATCACGCGCCGCTTGGCGCGCCAGATGGGCGGCGACGTCAGGGTCGCAAGCATGCCGCAGAAGGGCTCAACCTTCACGCCGATGGTCGCGGCGGCGCCGACCATGGCTCTTGCGCGCCCCGACATCGCGCCGGCAGCGCCGCTGCGCGTTGCGGCGAGAAACGAGATCATGGCCGAACGCCGCTCCAGCTTGGGTTTGCACTGAACGGTCTTGAATGCGCCGCCGCAGGCGGCAATGCTTGCGCCATGTTCGTCACCCGCTTTGCCCCTTCGCCTTCCGGCCTTCTGCATCTCGGCCACGCCTTTTCCGCGCTCACCGTCTTTGATGCCGCGCAGCGCGCACACGGAACATTTGTCTTGCGCATCGAAGACATTGATCAAACCCGCGCCCGCACCGAATTTGAGGCCGCGATCTATGAAGACCTGGCCTGGCTTGGCCTGCATTGGCCTGAGCCCGTGCGCCGCCAAAGCGCGCATATGGAGGACTATCAAGCTGTTCTCGATCGACTGATCGCGCAAGGCATGGTCTATCGCTGTTTCAAGACGCGCAAAGAGTTGGCAGACAACACGGCCAACGCGCCCCATGAGCTGGGCGATGTGGTTCGCGGCCAGCCATTGCCGGCGGCGGAAGAAGCCGCCCGCCTCGCCGCCGGCGAGGCTTTCGCCTGGCGGCTCTGGTTGGACCGATGTTTGGATTTGCCCCAAACACGCGATCTGCACATCCGCATGGATGGCGCCATCGTGCGCGCCGAACCCAACCTGCTCGGCGACGCCGTACTGGCGCGCAAGGATGCGCCAGCGAGTTATCATCTGGCCAGTGTGCATGACGACGCCTTGGCGGGCGTCACGCACATCATCCGCGGTGAAGATCTGCGCACCGCCGCGCATTTGCATGTTCTGTTGCAGGCGCTGCTTGATTATCCGCATCCGGACTATGGCCACCATCGCTTGATTGTTGGCGCAGACGGCAAGCGGCTGGCCAAGCGCGATGGCGCAGCGAGCCTGCGCGCCATGCGCGCGGCCGGCGCAACACCGCAGGACATTCGGTGCTTGCTCAAGATCTAGCCTGTTAGCTCTTTCGTCGATGCGCCGCCGGCGCAGCGCCAACCGGCCCGACCTCGCCCTGAAACATGCGGCGCAGATCGACGGATGAGCGGGCGCCGAGATCGTCAAAATGCTCATCCAGCCACCGATCACACGCCATGCGGCCGATTGCAAAGAGCTGCTCAAAGAAGTCGGACGTCGCGTTCAGGCTGGACCCGGCGCCCAGTGGAACGAGCGCTGCGTCATCGCTGATGACATGCATAAAAAGTCGTCTGTAAACGCCCTCCTCCAACTTGCCTTCATCGAGCATGCGACGAACAAAATCGATCGCGCGCAGCTCGGCCAGCAAAGAGGAATTGAACGTCACCTCGTTCATCCGTGCGATGATCTTGCGCGCGGTTTTCGGCACGCCTGGGCGCTCGATCGGATTGATCTGCACAATAACAATGTCGCGGCTGGCGGCAACCTCAAATAGCGGAAACAAGGCCGGATTGCCGACAAAGCCGCCATCCCAATAGGCTTCGCCGTCGATCTCTACGGCTTGAAACAACAAGGGCAGACAGGCTGAGGCCATGACATGATCAGCTGTCATCTCATTGTTGGTGAACACCCGCACGCGGCCGCTTTCGACATGAGTGGCGCAGACGAACAACTTCAGCGCATCGCAGGTGCGCACCCGATTGAAGTCGACGAGCTTCTCCAGCACTTCTTTTAGCGGGTTCAGATTGAGGGGATTGACGTCGTACGGGCTCGCCACCCGCGACATCAGATCGAGCCACATCAGCCACGGCGCGGCAAGAGCTGTTTGCGCCCAGCGCGGGGCCAAAGCGCCAAACACGGCCGCGACCGGCGATCCGTTCAAAGCGCCGCCGGCTGTGGAGGCCGCGATCCCTTCCCAAAATCGGCGCAAGGCGGCGCGCGCTTCTTGCGCCCCGCCTTCGGCAAATCCTTCGCACAGCAGCGCGCCATTCATCGCCCCGGCGCTTGTGCCGGAAATGGCGCCAAGCGTGAGACGATCATCTTCCAGAATGCGGTCAAGCACGCCCCAGGTATAGGCGCCGAGGGCGCCGCCACCCTGCAAGGCCAAGTGAATTTTCTTCCGAGGAACTTTTCGCACCATAGATGCTGCTAGCGCGAATCGAGCACTGATGAAAGCGCTCTCAACTGGCGAACACGCCGGACGCCGCGGCCAGCGCAATAAGGCCGGCAAAGGCCCTAAAGCCGGCCGAAGCGAACACGCGATCGGCGCCAGCCCCGCGAAACAGGCCCAAGGCGCTGGCGGCCGTGATATAGCAGCCAAACACGAACAGAACAGCGCCACGTATGACGTTGCCGGTTGCAAGTGCGACCACCGCCCCCGTGATGAACGTCACGCCGAGCACAAACGCCAACACTTTCACGCACAACACTTCTGGCGTGTTTTCAAACGCGCTGTGCATCACAGAGACATCACTCTGTTGGCCGCAAGTGCGTACGCGCGCCAGCAGCGGGCGGATCATGTCGATCAAGCGCGGTCCGTTAAATCCGCGCGATCCAGCCCCCGCCCAGCACGCGCGACGGCGTTTGCGCATCGTACAGAACAGCCGCCTGCCCGGGCGCCACGCCCTCCTCGGCGTCGTCAAGCACCACATACCAGCCGGCCCTGGTATCGAGGCGGGCCGGAACCGGCGGGCGGGTGGAGCGCACCCGCACCAGCACGGGCCGGTCGTGGATATCGTCTTCACTTCCGACAGGTTCGCCGATCCAGTTGACATCCTTCAAGGCAATCCGCTGCACGGCCAAAGCTTCGCGCGGCCCGACAATCACGCGCCGCGCTTGGGCATCCAAACGGGTCACAAACAATGGCTCGCCCGTGGCAACGCCGAGGCCGCGGCGCTGGCCAACCGTGTAGTGGATAACGCCTGCATGTTGCCCCAGCACACGGCCATCGACATGCACGATCTCGCCCGGATCAATGGCGCCAGGGCGCAATTTCGCGACGACGTCGGCATATTTGCCGCTCGGCACAAAGCAGATGTCTTGACTGTCCGGCTTGGCCGCAACCCGCAAGCCAAAGCGATCCGCCAGCGCGCGCACGGCGGGCTTCGCCATACCGCCTAGCGGGAACCGCACATAATCGAGCTGCCTAGGCGTGGTGGCGAACAGAAAATAGCTTTGGTCGCGATCGCCGTCATGGGCGCGGTGCAGTTCTGCACCGTGCGCGCCGGTTTGGCGCTGCACATAGTGGCCAGTCGCCAGGCAGTCGGCGCCAAGATCTTGCGCCAGCGCCATAAGATCGCGGAACTTCACGCTTTGATTGCACCGCACGCAGGGGATCGGGGTTTCACCGGCCAGATAGGAATCGGCGAAATCCTCCATCACGTCGGATTTGAAGCGGCTCTCATAATCGAGAACATAATGCGGAATGCCGATCGCATCGGCGACGCGGCGCGCATCATGAATGTCTTGCCCCGCGCAACAGGCGCCCGGCTTATTGATCGCCGCGCCGTGATCATAGAGCTGCAGCGTCACGCCAATAACATCATAGCCTTGGCTATGCAGCAGGGCCGCAACAACCGAGCTGTCAACACCGCCAGACATAGCGGCGACGACACGGGTTTCGGCAGGTGGTTTTTCAAAGCCGAGGCTGTTGGCGCCGCGCCGAAGAGTAGCTGCGATCATGGTCTCCTCCCCCCGGGGTCAAGGCCCGAAGCGAACAGCAGCGGCTTTAGCAGTTTTTTCTCAGCGCAGATAGTTCAACAGCGACATATCGCGCAGCTGCGAAAACGTCTGCGCGGCCGCCTGGTACTGGACCTGCATTTCCGACAGCCGCATCGCCAATTCCGCCAGATTGGCGTCGACGCGCTCGCCCTTTAAATTGGTGATCAGATTGAGGCGGTTCTCCAGACGTGTTGTTTCGGTTTCAATCTGCTTCCATGTCGCGCCATTGCGGCCCTGGGCCAGCGACAAACCATCCCCAGCGGTATTCAGGATCGCCGCCGCAGAACTGAGCGCCCGGATCTGGTCTTCCCGCAACGGCGAGGACGGAGGCCGGTTGCCGGCGCCGATCACCTCCTTCAAGGCGCGCAAGCCCTCAAACAAAGTCGCACCCAGTTCTGCCGCACGCGGCGCAGCTTCAATCACCACGCCGTCGCCAAGATCAATCACAGCCTTACGGTTGGACGCCCGGAAAAAGTCGGCGCCGGTGGGATAGGTCGTCTCATCGAGCAATTCTTCAACGCTCTGCGGCGCCACCGGGGCGGTGTCCGTGCGTTCGCCGCCAAACAGGTAAACGCCCTGCCATTGTCCATTCAAGGCGACGGTTGCTTCTTTAAAGGCGGTTTCCAACGCGACGACCAAAGTGGACCCGTCATTGGCGCTGATCGCATTCAAGATGTCCAAGCGCAGCGTCTTTGCAGCATCGCCGGCGCGCTGCATCGACCAGTCCTGTTGCGTCAGCCGGCCATCCAACTCCTTGGCGGCGGCCAAGCGGGAATCCGTTTGGGTGAGGAGGCCGCTGGTCGTGACCACAAGGCCGGCATTGTGACCAAACCCCTTCAGGTCTTCTGCCTTTTGGCCAGATGATATCTGCTGCTGCAGGAGCGACAAATCGCGCTGCATTTGCAAAATCGCCATCTGCGGGCGTTCAAAATTCAATCGCGCACTGATGCTGCTCATGGACGATCTACTCCTCGGCGCCGCGCGGCGCGCTACACCATCTGCAACAGAATGTCGTACATTTCCTTGGCGGATTGAATCAGCCGTGACGCCGCCGCATAGCCCTGCTGGTATTGCGACATGCGCATCAGCTCATCATCCAACTGCACCGATTCGCTTTCTTTGCGGCGATCGCGAACCACCGATCGGATCTGCTCGGCGGCATTGCGCATCCGCTCCGCGTCTGCGGCCGTGCGGCCAATTTCAGCGCCCAGATTGGCGGCGTATTGCGTCAACGTTGTGGTCTGCCAGCCAAGACCCACTGCCGCTGGAAATTGAATCTGGGCGGTGCTGGCGTTCGCCAGAGCTTGCGCGCCGCGGGCGTCACCGCGCTCCAGGACCCGCGCCCCAATGGCGGCGTCCAAATCCGGCCGGGCCAGGGCCAAACGCTCCGGTGCGCCGGCGATTCTCGGATTGAGTTTCATGTCAATCGCCCGCCCAGAGCGGCTCAGGGCGCTCAGTCCGAACAGATTGCTCATATTCATTTCGGTATTGCCGCGCACGGTCGTGTCCGCCGCGATTTCGATCGAATATCCAGACGACGGCTGCAGTCCCACCCGTCCTTCCGCATCGGGACCGACCATCACGGCAAACCCGCCAAGCCCTGCCGGGCTGTTCACTGCTGCAACCATGTCGCCCAAACTCGGCCCAACGGCTGCGACACTGCGGTCTTGCAGAATATTGCCGTTGCCATCGCGAATTCGAAACGTGATCGAACCGCTCGTGAAGCTGGGCGCGGCCGGCGTCAGACCGGTCTCAAACACCAAAGGTTGCTGACGTTGCACCAAATCATTCAGCCCGAAGAAGTGCGAGAAGCCGCGCCCGCCCCGCATCGCCGGCGGATCACCCTGCGCAACGGCAACACCGCCCCCGGACGTCGACCGCAAGGAAAGCACACCTTCGGTGAAGTCCGCCCCCAGGCCCGGCACACCGCCCAGGGCGGCGCGCAATTCCCCAATCGTGGCGCTCGGCCCGCTCGCGGCAAACGCGACCGGCGAGCCGCCATTCAAGGTGATCTCGGCGGTGTCAAAATTGACCAACGCCGTCGATTGCAGCGCGCCGTCGGCATCAATCAAGCCAACCCGCACTTGCCCACGAAAGCCAACCAGATCGTTGTCCAGCAGGCCTGTGTTTCGCCCGATGAGTTCGCTCGGCGGCGGCGCCGCAGAGCTGGCATTGTGGGCCGCGTTCAAAACATCCGCAACCGCGCCGACCATCGCCCCCAGCTGATCGGCGATGCGTGGAATGTCGGTTTCACGCGCCTCAATCAGGCCGGCCAAAGCGCCGCCACTGAGATTGGGCGAAAAGGGTCGTCGCCCGCCATTCTCATCAACCACCTCGATCGAGGTCGCGGCCCCGTAGAAGGTTGTGATTTGATCGTGAACCAGGCGCACTGCCCGCGCGCCGACGAGAATCTCGCCCGACCCCGCGCGGACTTCCAGCGCGCCGCCGAGGGTTGTGGAAACCCGTATGTCCATCAAGCCGGCCAGCTCATCGAGCAATTGCGATTGCGCATTGGCGGCGGCTGAGGGATCTCCACCGCTCAATTGCGCGCGTTGGATCTCGGTGTTCAAACTGGCGACACCTTCCAGAATGCCGTTGATCGATCCGATCGCGTCGCCGATCCGCTGGTCTGTTTCCAGCCGCAAGCGCTCAATGTCTTCGCCAACGCGACCCATGTTTGACAACAGAGACTGCAATTGACCGACCGTCGAGGATCGGCGCACGCTGGATGTCGGCTCGGCGCCGAGGCCGGTGAAGGCCGCAAACGCCCGCTGGATCGAGTCGAAAACCGAGCCCTCCGCGCTCGGATCCCCTAGCAACAATTGCGCGCGATCGAGAAAATCCGCGCGCGCTTCGCGCGCAGAAAAGGTCGCCGTAGCCGTATAGGTCGCCGATGCAAGAAACCGATCTGCTGCGCGTCGCACGGTCGCCACTTCAACGCCGACTGATGCGCCGTTTACGCCAAAGCGCGATTCCTGCACCAAGTCGACGCGTGCATAACCCGGCGTATTCACATTGGTGACGTTGCCGGAGGTCACCTGCAGGCCGCGTTGGCTGACATTGAGGCCAGACAACCCGGAACTGATTACCGAACTCAGCGTCATCACACTCTCCTCACTGAGCGCCTCTGCACCCGGCGCCCTTGACCGGGTAGGCGGCAGAAACTGCCGGGCAAATGCCCTTGCGCGGCGGCGCGCGACTTCTCGTCACTTGCACAAATCGCAAGCGCCACTTGCATTTCGCGTCGCCACACCGCGCTAAGCCCGGCAAACGTCGTCGGCCTGCGCCGCACAGCGTCGCAAACTTGGGGCCACACCTTCTGCTCGGCAGAAGCTGCCGAAGGCGACGTCGATTTTTGCCGAGTGGCGCCCTGTGCGGCATGAGGACCATGCGGCAAACTTCATGCGCTGCATGGTTTGCAACGATTTGCCATGTTTGGCCCAAGGCTTGCTCAGACAGCGGGGCGCGGCTGGCCCATGCTGTCTGCGCAGGGAAGGAAAACGATGGACGCCGCCTCCGCCTTTGCAGTCGAACCGCGCATTCCGGCGCGACAAACCTCACGCGCTTCGGCGCCGTCCGAAGCGCAAGGTTTTGAGGCGCTTGTCCCGCGCAACATCGACGACGAAAGCGCAACGAAAGCCGTCCAATCGGAATTGGACTCCGAGCCGGTCGAAGACGCAACCCACGACGACGCGAACAAAGCCGACGCAGACAAAGAAGCGCGTTCGCCATCGGCGCCGCACATCGATCTCACCGTGTTGCAAGCTGCGCCGACGGCGTCAAAGGAGGCGATGCCGCTCCTGGCGGGCATTGCGCTGACCTTGACGACTGTCAACACAGCTTCTGCGGGGTCGGCCAGCGAGCCCACTGCTCCAAATCTCACTGAACCCAATCTCATCGCGCCCATCGCTGCTGCACCTGACGCGGCGCAAATGCCGACAGCAGCGCCGGCGGCGGCGCAAACGCCGGCAGTGGCGCCGGCGGCGGCGCAAACACCCGGCAACCTGGCGGCAGCAGAATCCACGCCAACAACCGCCACGACTGCTTCTGCGCAAGCGGTCGCGGATGCCGCAATGCTCGCCGCAAGCACACCGGTGGACGAAACATTACCGATGGCGCAGCCGGCGGTCGCGTCTGCGCGCGAGCCACAAAACCTGCTGACGCAGGCTGCATCTGCAGATGTCACTCAACGCACTGCCGTCCCAGCGCCCGTGCAACAACGCCCCGCTAACCATCCCGCGCAAGCTGCCGCTGCTTCGCCGGGCACGCAAGCAGCAGAGCCTACGGCGATCATTGAGACGCCCCAGAACACGCCAGCAACCCCTGCACCCCCTTCCGCTGTTTCCGCCGCAGCCCTAGCCAACGCGCAGCCGAGCCAAACCCAGCCGGTCAAGACCGCCCCGCTCTCGGATGCGAAAGGCAAAGCGTCGAAATCAGCCAGCGAGAACAACCCAGCCACAGACGGCCCAAAGCCCGCGAATGCATCCGGCAAGTCGCAATCGGTGGCGGCCCAGATGCGGCCAGCCCCGGCCAATGAGATCGCTCCGCCGCCGATACAAGCGGTGGCGAGCGAGCCCGCATCCCTGCCCGCAGGCGCCGACAGCCTTGGCCATGCCGGCGCGCAAACGTCTTCCGCCACGCCAACCGCCGTGCCGGCAAACGCTGCCCCGACCGCACTGCGCGGCCACACGGCGACACATCTGGCCGCGCAAATCACGCGTCGCTTTGACGCCGGCCAGACCAGCTTTGAAGTGCGTCTGGACCCTGCAGAACTTGGCCGCGTTGATGTGCGCATCGACATGACGCGCGATCGCGGCGTCCACGCCACAATCAGCGCCGACAGTGCCGTGACATTGGCGGAATTGTCGCGCGCCTCAAAGGATCTCGAGCGCGCGCTTGCCGACGCTGGCCTCGAACTCGCTGAAGGCGGTTTGAGCTTTTCATTGAACGATCCTGGCCAGCAGGATTTCACCGGCGGCCGCGACGCTTCAGCGCGCTCAAGCTATCGCCAGGCGGTCAGTCGCACGGCGGAAGCTGAAGACATGCCGATCGGCGCAAAACCCTTAATGATTTCACGCTGGGCCGGCGCCGGCCTTGATCTGTGGGCGTAGAGGAAAAACAATGACCAACGCGATTTCCGCCGCCACACCGCAAACGAACCAACAAACCAGCCGCGCCAGCCTGGCCCAGAATTTCGACACCTTCCTGACGCTTCTGACGGCGCAGCTGCAGAACCAGGATCCGCTTGATCCGGTCGATTCAAGCAAGTTCACCGACCAGCTGGTGCAATTCAGCCAAGTCGAGCAACAGATCGAAACCAATCAGCAAATGAAGCAATTGCTTACCAGTCAGAACGCGGCAGCGACCGGCGCCGCGATTGGCTATATCGGGCGCACCGCCCAAGTGAAGGGCGCCGTGACGCCGCTGACCGACGCAGGCGCGCGATGGAACTATGAGCTGCCGCAGTTTGCAGCGCGGGTGAATCTCAGCGTCGTCGACGGCGTCGGGCGCACCGTGTTTGAAGCCCAGCAAGTTGGCCAAACCGGCAAGCAGGCATTTACCTGGGACGGCCGCGATCTGAATGGCCAACCGCGCCCACCCGGCAATTACCGCCTGAAAGTCGAAGCGCTCGACGCGAGCGGCAAGAATATCACCGCCGCCATCAGTGTGCGCGAACGCATCACCGGCGTCGACATCACAGCCGGAGAACCAACCTTCATGACAAATAGCGGCCAGCGCAGCTTTGGCGACATTCTGCGCGTGCTCGAATAGCCCAACCCAAACGACGATCAAGAAGACACTGAAGAAACACCGGGGAGCCAGAAGACCTATGAGCCTTTACACTGCCATGCGCGCCGGCGTATCAGGCCTTAACGCAAACTCCGCTGCAATGGCGGTGCTCTCCGACAACATCGCCAACGTCAACACCACGGCCTACAAGCGGGGCGAATCGGATTTCGCCGCGATCGTCAACAGCCAAGGCATTACCGGCGGCTACAATGCCGGCGGCGTCACCATTGAGACGCGCCGCATGATTGACCTGCAAGGCTCGTTGGAAAAGACCCGCTCGGCCTCCGATCTCGGTATCGCGGGCGGCGGCTTCTTTATCGTGACCGAAGACCCGAAAAACACAACCGGCGTCGGCGGCGGATTGTACACGCGCAGCGGCTCTTTCTCGCTCAACAAGGATGGGCGCATGGTCAATGCGCAAGGATTGTTCCTGCTCGGCTCACCGCTCGATCCCTCGAGCGGCAGCTCGATCGCGCCCGCGACCTTGGCGGCGCTTGAACCAATTGATCTTTCCAATGTCGGCTCCACCGCAACGCCGACAACGAAAGTGACCGTCAGCGCCAATCTGGACGCGCGCACAAACGCCGTTGCCGCCTATGCGCCGGGCGATCTGACCAATCAGGTGCAACCGCCGCATTTGGAGCGCGCGGTCGAAATCTATGACAGCCTCGGCGCCGTTCGCACGTTCAATATGGCGTTCCTGAAAACCTCAACGCCGCTCAATCGCTGGGCTCTCGAGATTTACCAGACCGACCCCACGACCGGCGCGCGCACCAGTGTCGCCAACGGCTATGTGCGCTTTGGCCCCGACGGCAGACCGATCGCCGATCCGGGATTCACCCCAATCACGAATGTGACGATCAACTGGACCGATATCGCCCCACCCGATCCGGTTACCCGGGGCACAGGCGCAGCCGACCAAACCGTCACCTTCGACCTGACCAGCGCCATCACCCAGTATGCGGTCGCTTCGGGCTTAAACTCAGCGACCACCGACGGCTCGCCGCCCGGCGATCTCATCGGCATCAATATCAGCCGCGAAGGCGTTTTGAGCGCCCAGTTCAGCAACGGCCGCATTGACGACCTTTATGTCATTCCGATCGCCACCTTCTTTAATCCGAACGGCTTGCAGGTTGCCCGCGGCGGGGCCTTTAGCCAGACGATCGAAAGCGGTTTGGTCACGATCAATGCCGCCGGCACCAGCGGCGCCGGCACTATTCAATCGAACGCATTGGAAGCGTCCAATGTCGACCTCGGCACCGAGTTTACCAGCATGATCATCACACAACGGGCCTACTCCGCGTCCTCACGCGTCATCACCACGGCCGACGAAATGCTTGAAGAGCTGATCCGCATCAAGCGTTAGGGAGAGCGCGCTCGCTGATGCGCGCCGCTGAATTTTTTCGAAAGCGACGCGTGTCATTTTCGAACACTTTGCAACGCAATATTAATGTTTCGATGTGGGCAATTTCTTAGGAGGCTTTGTGTACAACATGCGTACTGACCAAGGAGATCAGGCGCCATGCAGAAGCAACGTCGCCTCGAAGGGGTGGTTATGGGTCCGGACGGAAACCCGCTTACCCTCGATGATTTGCCACCGCCGAACACCACCCGCTGGGTGATCCGCCGCAAGGCGGAAGTGGTCGCCGCTGTCCGCGGCGGGCTGCTCACCATAGAGGATGCGTGCCGCCGGTATAACCTCTCAACCGAAGAGTTCGATGCCTGGCGCGCCGCCATCGAACGCCACGGCCTTCCCGGCCTGCGCACCACACGCATTCAGCACTATCGCGGCGCCGACATGTGATCGGCGCGGGGGGCGCGCAGCGCGCTCCCCGCTCCGCGCTCCTGCGGTTTTGCGCACACGGCAAAAATTGCCGCGCGCTTTAACCCCTCTTTCATAGCGCACCCGGCAAAACCTGCCGGGCGGTTGCGTCGTCGCGTTTGGCGGCGCCCGCGCCGCGAAGGTTAATGTGCTGTGAACGCCGTGTCGCAATGGATCCAAAAGGCCGGCTCAACCCGGATCATCGCGATGATTGTTATCGCGGCGATCTCACTGGCCGCGCTGGCGGCGCTGACCCTGCGCATGGGTCAAGAAGAGAAAGCCCTGCTGTTCTCCAATATTGGCATTGACGAAGCCGGTGAGATCACCAACCGCCTGGAGCAATCCAAGATCGAGTTCAAGCTTTCGCCGGACGGTACGGCCGTTTATGTGCCGCGCTCGAAAGTGCTGGAAGCGCGCATGATGCTGTCGGCGGAAGGCCTGCCCGCGCGCGGCTCTGTCGGCTATGAAATCTTCGATCGCCAAGACGCCCTTGGCGCAACGCAGTTTCAACAAAACATCAATCGCTTGCGTGCGCTGGAAGGCGAGTTGGCGCGCACCATCACTTCGATCGACAATGTCGAGAGCGCCCGCGTTCACCTGGTGCTGCCGGAACGACAATTGTTCGAGCGCGACCGCCAAAAGCCTTCCGCCTCGATTGTTCTAAAGGTCCGCGGCGAACTCAGCGCCGCGCAGGTGCGCGCGGTGCGCAACCTGGTTGCCGGCGCAACGCCCGACATGAGCCCGCAACGGGTGACAATCCTCGACGAAACCGGCCAGTTGCTCGCCGCCGCCGAAGAAGACGGCGCCGTCGCCGACATGCAAGGCGCTGAAGATCGCCAGCGGTCGGTCGAAGAGCGCATGCGAAAAACGGTGCAAGACATTGTCGAAAGCGTTGTTGGCCCCGGCGCAGTGCGCGTTCAGGTCAACGCCGACATGGACTTCAACCGAATCACTCAGAATTCCGAAACATTCGATCCGGAAAGCCGCGTCGCGCGCTCCACCCAGACCAGCGAAGAATCCGCCAACGCCAATTCCCGCGATGGCGGCTCAACCACTGCCGGCCGCAACGTCCCCGACGGCGGCGGCGCAAACGGCGGCGGCGGCGGCGGCGACGCCAGCAACCGGACGGAAGAAACCATCAATTATGAAATCTCGCGCACCACGCGCACCGAAGTGATCGAGGGCGGACGCGTCAAGAAGCTCTCGGTTGCGGTGGCCGTTGATGGCAAAATGGCCCCTGCCGCTGACGGCCAGCCTGCGCAGTGGACGCCCCGCGAAGCAGCCGAAATGGAGCGCATCACCGCACTCGTCAAGTCCGCCATGGGCTTTGATGAGCAGCGCGGCGACAAGGTCGAGGTCGTGAATGTGCAATTCGCGAAATCTGCGCTGGCCGGCACGGAAGCCAAAAAGCCCGGGCCTCTGGATTTCCAGCAGTCCGATATCATGCGCGGCGTGGAAATCCTCGCCGCCTTGGTGGCGGTGTTGGCGCTCGTGTTGTTCGTGCTGCGCCCAATGGTCTCCGGCATCCTGAAGCCGGCGGGCGCCAGCGTCGCTGGCAGCGGCCCCGGCGCGGCTCTGGCGGGCCCTGGCGGCGCCGCGGGCGCCGCCGCCCTCGCCGCTTCGAGCGAACAGATCCAGCGCGCCGGCGAAGACATGCGCGCCAATGCCGAGTTGGCCCGAATCAGGGGCGATATTCGCGATTCGTCTTTGAAACAGGTCCAAGAAATCATCGAACAACACCCAGAGGAGTCCGTCGCCATCTTGCGCGGCTATCTGAGCAACGCGGCCTAATCCGATGTCGGCGCTCGATCCCACCCGCGGTCCGATTGACCATATCGACAAGCTGCAGGGCCCAGAGCGTGCGGCCGTCATGATGCTGGCCTTGGGCGACAGCGCTGAAAAGCTGCTGAGCCTTCTGGACGAAGAGGAGATCAAGGACATCTCGCATGCGATGTCCAATCTCGGCGTTGTGCATGCCAGCGTTGTCGAAGAGGTGATCATCGACTTCGTCAAGAAAATGTCCGGCTCCGGCGCGCTGATCGGCAGCTATGACGCTACCGCCCGCCTGCTGAGCAATTTCCTGCCGCCCAACAAGGTTGAGCAGCTAATGGAAGAAATCCGCGGCCCTGCGGGCCGCACGATGTGGGACAAGCTGCACAATGTCAGCGAAGTGGTGTTGGCGAACTATTTGAAGAACGAATATCCCCAGACCGTTGCGGTGGTCATGTCGCGCCTCAAGCCCGAGCACGCCGCACGGGTTCTGAAAGAATTGCCCGACGATTTTGCAGTGGAATGCATCACCCGCATGTTGCGCATGGAGCCGGTTCAGCGCGACATCCTCGACAAGATCGAACAGACGCTTCGCAACGAGTTCATGTCCAATCTGGCGCGCACATCCAAGCGCGACAGCCACGAATTCATGGCTGAAATCTTCAACAGCTTTGACCGCCAGACCGAGTCGCGATTCTTTGGCGTTCTTGAAGAGCGCAGCAAGGAAAGCGCGGATCGCATCCGCGAGCTGATGTTTGTTTTCGACGACTTGAAGAAGCTCGATTCGGGCGGTGTGCAGACATTGTTGCGCGCGGTTGACAAAGAAACCCTCACGCTCGCGCTCAAGGGCGCAGCCGACGAACTGCGCTCCATGTTCATTTCCAGCATGTCAGAACGCGCTGCCAAATTGCTTAAGGAGGACATGAACAATATGGGTCCGGTGCGTCTGAAAGACGTCGACGCCGCACAAAGCAAAATGGTTGTGATCGCCAAGGAGCTCGCAGAGCGCGGCGAGATTATGCTGGCGGCCAGCAATGCCGAAGACGAACTGATCTATTGAGACGCCGATGACCACTGCCCGCCGTTACGCCTTTGACACCGTCTTCTCGCCGACCGGCGAAATCCTGGCGCAAAGCGCCGAGCGCGACCACAAGCTCAGCGCTGGCGACATCGAGAAAATTCGCCAGGATGCTTTTGCTCAAGGTCGCGCGGCGGCGGCCGCGGACGCCGAACATCGCCTCAGCGCGGCGATGACGCGCATCGCCACAGACATGACCCGGATCAACGAACTGCTTGCAGCGCAGGAGATTGCTCATCGCCAGCGCAGTGCACAACTGGCGCTGCAGATTGGCCGGCGCCTGGCGGGCGCAGCGATTGATCGCTTTGCCGCGGATCGACTTTTGGCGATCGCCACCGACACGCTCGAAGCCATCGTTGATGCCCCGCGCGTGACGATTGGCGTCGCGCCTGGCATGGCCAATTCCCTGAAGCCCCTGCTCGACCGTGCGGCCACGCAAGCCGGCTTCTATGGTCTTTTGGTCGTACGCGAGCAACCGCAACGCGCCGGCGGCGACATTGCGATTGAGTGGGGCGACGGCGCCATGACTTGGGACATCGCCGCCCTCGATGCGGCGATCGAAACGGCCATCGCTACTGCCTTTGATTTGCCGGATGCGGAACGGAGCGCCGACCATGGCCAATGAACTCGACGCGCATCTCAACTTGCCGGAGCTGTCCGACATCGCCACAGCGCCGGGCCTTGACGATGACAGACAAAAATCTTCGGCCGATCTGGCCCCGGTCTTTGATGTGCCGGTCAATATTCAGGCCGTTCTTGGCCGCGCCAGTCTCGATGTCGCAACCCTGTTGCGCCTCAATCGCGGCTCGGTAATCGAACTGGACCGCAAGGTCGGCGAGGCGATCGACATCTATGTCAATGATCGCCTCGTCGCGCGGGGCGAGGTCGTTCTGGTCGATGATCGGCTCGGCGTCACCATGACGGAAATCATCAAAGACGGCGAAACCGGCGCCTAATCCGCGGGAGGATCGATATGCGAATTCTGATTGTCGGCCCGCTCGACGGGCACATTGCCGGAGCGATGAAGATCGCCCTCGACCGCGGCGCCAAGGTCGCTCATGTCGAACAGCCTGACCAGGCGCTCGCCAGCCTGCGCAGCGGCAGAGGCGCAGACGTTTTGTTCGTCGATGTGCGCCTCGATATTGCCAGCCTGGTGGCTGATCTGGAGCGCGAACGCATTGCCACCCCGATTGTCGGTTGCGGCATTGGCAGCGATCCGGCGCTCGCCGCCCGCGCCATTCGCGCCGGGGCGCGCGAATACATCACGCTGCCGCCAGACGCTGAAATCATCGCCGCCGTACTGGCCGCCGTCTCAGCCGACGATCGCCCGATGATTGCCGCCGATCCGCGCATGCAAGACGTGGTGCGATTGGCTGATCAAGTGGCAGGCTCAGACGCCTCCATCCTCATCACCGGCGAAAGCGGCGTCGGCAAGGAAGTTCTGGCCCGTTATGTTCACCGCAAATCGCGCCGCGCCAATGCGCCTTTTATCGCGGTGAACTGTGCGGCAATTCCGGAAAACCTTCTGGAATCGGAATTGTTTGGCCATGAAAAGGGTGCGTTCACCGGCGCCTTGGCCCGACGGATCGGCAAGTTCGAAGAAGCCAGCGGCGGCACATTGCTCCTCGATGAAATCAGCGAAATGGAATTGCGCCTGCAGGCAAAGCTGCTGCGCGCATTGCAAGAGCGAGTGATTGACCGCGTCGGCGGGGCAAAGCCTGTTGCGGTCGATATCCGCATCCTTGCCACGTCCAACCGCGACCTGGCCGCCGCCGTCCGCGACGGGGAGTTTCGCCAAGACCTTCTTTATCGCCTGAACGTCGTCAATCTGCGCATCCCGGCATTGCGCGAGCGGCCAAGCGACATCCCTGCCCTCGCCCGACATTTCGTGGCGAAATACGCCGCCGCCAATGGCATTGATCGGCGCGTGCTCGGGGACGCCGCTATGCAGCGCATTTGCGAACTGCCTTGGCGCGGCAATGTCCGTGATCTCGAAAACGCGATGCACCGCGCGGTTCTGCTCAGCGCCGGCGAAGAGATCGGCCCGGACGCCATCCGCACTCCGGAGGGCCAAATGCTCGATGTGCGCCGCGACAGCGCCGCCGAGCGCGCCGCCGACGCCGCCGAGTCGGCAACGCGCAATCTCGTTGGCCGCACCGTTGCCGATGTCGAGCAGGATTTGATCCTCGATACCTTGACGCATTGTCTGGGCAACCGCACGCATGCGGCCGTGATCCTGGGCATTTCCATTCGCACTTTGCGCAACAAGCTCAAGGCGTATTCCGATTCCGGCGTGGCCGTGCCGCCGCCACCCAACAGCGCCGCAGCTTGAGATAGACCATGGCCAGCCCACCCATTGCACAACCCTTCACATTGGCGCGTTTACAGAATGCGCTGATGCGCGGCGATGTCGCGCTTGGCGGCGGGGTAATTCTCATCCTTGCCATCATGCTGATGCCGATGCCGGCATGGATCATGGATTTCCTTCTTGCGCTGTCGCTGTCGTCGTCGATCCTGATCTTGATGGTTGCGTTGCTGGTGCAAAAGCCGCTGGAATTCACCGCCTTCCCGGCCGTTCTGCTGTTGTCCACCTTGTTTCGGTTGGCGCTGAACGTCGCATCAACGCGGCTCATTCTCAGCGAAGGGCATCAAGGCGAAGAAGCCGCTGGGGCCGTCATCAACGCCTTTGGCGACTTCGTGATGCAAGGCAATTTCATCATCGGGGTGATTGTCTTTATCATCCTGATCATCGTCAATTTCATGGTGATTACGAAGGGTTCGACCCGGATCGCTGAAGTGGCGGCGCGCTTTTCGCTCGATTCCATGCCTGGCAAACAGATGGCGATCGACGCGGACTTGTCTGCCGGCCTGATCAATGAGAGCGATGCGCGCTCACGACGCAAAAATCTCGAAGATGAAAACAGCTTCTTCGGGGCCATGGACGGAGCCAGCAAGTTCGTTCGCGGCGACGCGATCGCGGGCCTGCTGATTACGGCGATCAATATCATCGGCGGCGTCGTCATCGGGATGATGTCGCACCAGATGAGCTTTTCAGAATCCGGCGACCTCTATACGCGCTTGACAGTGGGCGACGGCCTTGTGTCACAGATCCCTGCGCTGATCATTTCCGTTGCCGCGGGCTTGCTGGTTGCGAAGTCCGGCATTGAGGGCTCGGCCGATAAGGCGCTCGCCGCGCAATTGGCGGGCTATCCGCAGGCCTTGGGCATGGTTGCGGCGGTTTCGATGATCGCCGGCATTCTGCCGGGCATGCCGATCTTGCCATTCTGGACCCTTGGCGTGGCGTCGGGTCTGCTGGCGTGGCGATTGCGCGATGCAGTGGACGCACCGGGCCGCGGCGGACCGCCCGCAGCGACTGCGCCCGAAGCCGCGCCGCAAGAAGAAACGCCGCAACAAGCGTTGACGATGGACGAAATTCGCATCGAGCTGGGTTTCGGCCTGCTGCCGCTGCTGAATGATTTGCAAGGTCGACGCCTCACCGATCAGATCAAGGCGCTGCGCAAAACATTGGCGCAGGATCTCGGATTTCTCACGCCGCCGGTTCGTATCCTCGACAATATGCAACTCGGCCAGCAAGAGTATTGCATCCGCGTGCGCGAGATGGAAACCGGCCGCGGCATATTGCGCCTGGACGCCTATCTGGCCATGGACCCGGCCGGACGCGGCGTGATGATCCCGGGCGAGAAGGTCAAAGAGCCCGCATTCGGCCTTGACGCCGTATGGATTGCCGAAAGCGATCGCGAGGAGGCGACGTTCCGCAACTACACCGTTGTCGATCCGGCAACCGTCATGACCACGCATCTGACCGAGATCATCAAAGATCACATGCCGGAATTGCTGACCTTCTCGGAAACAAAGAAGCTCATCCGCGAGCTGCCGAAAGAAACGCAAACGCTGCTCGATGAAGCTGCACCCGCCCATATCAGCTGGGCGGGCGTACAACGAATACTGCAGAACCTGCTGCGCGAGCGCGTGTCGATCCGTGATCTGGCCACGATTGCTGAAGCCATTGCCGAATATGCGCCGGGCACGCACGACACGGTTCTTATCACCGAGCATGTGCGCGCGCGTTTGGCCCGCCAGATCAGCTTTCAGCATCGCGGGCCTGACAATGCTCTGCCAGTTGTTACGCTCTCGCCTGCCTGGGAATCAGCCTTCCAGGAATCGCTTGTCGGCGAGCGCACGGAGCGGCAATTGGCTTTGGCGCCGACGCGCCTGCACCAGTTCGTCGCCGATATTCGGGCCGCGTTTGAGCGCGCAGCGCAAGCCGGCGAATCGCCGGTTTTGCTCACCAGCCCGCTGATCCGGCCGTATGTGCGCTCACTTGTGGAGCGCTTCCGGCCGATGACGATCGTGCTGTCGCAAAACGAAGTGCATCCCAAAGTGCGGCTGCGCGCCTTGGGCCAAGTGTAAAGGGCCATTAACCAAAAAGCCACGCGGATGTAATAGATCGGCAATCCGCCTGCGTCATTCTTATCGCCTAACGGGTTTCGGTGGCGGAGAGTTCAATGGCGCATTTTCCCGCGGCGCGGCGGCCGGTTCCGCAGCCGCGCCTTGCTCCCGCGCCGATCATTGCTATCGCGTCTGGCAAAGGCGGTGTTGGCAAAACCTGGCTGTCGACAACGCTGGCCTGCCTCTATGGGCGGCGGGGCAAAAGAACCTTGCTGATTGACGGCGATCTTGGTCTAGCCAATGCCGATGTGCAGTTGGGCGTGCGGCCGCAAACAGACATCGCGGCGGTGCTGCGTGGTTTCGTGGCGGTTGAAGCCGCCGTAACGCCGATTTATGGCGGACCCGGACGATCTGGGTTTGACCTTCTGTCTGGCCATTCCGGCTCTGGCGTGCTGGCCAATCCCAGCGAAGACGAACTCACCCGTCTGCTGGGCGCCTTGGGCGAGATCGCACAGCGCTATGACCGCGTCGTGCTTGATCTGGCGGCCGGTATTGATCGGGTGACCATGGCCATGGCGCGCGCGGCCGATCGCGTGCTTGTGGTGACAACCGAAGAGCCGACCGCGCTGACCGACGCATATGCCTTCATCAAAGTTTTTGCCCCACAAAGCCAGGCTCGCACGCCGCATGTCGCGGTGAATATGGCCGACAAGCGCTTGTCCGGGCGGCGCATCTATGACCAGCTCGCCAAAGCCTGCGAAACCTATCTGAATGTGCGCCCGCCTTTGGCCGGAATCATTCTGCGCGATCCAGCCGTGCCGGACTGCATCCGCGCACAGACCGCCTTGCCCGTGCGCCACGCAACAAGTGTGGCGCTCGATGATGCGATGCGTGTTGCCGAAAGCCTCAGCGGCTAGCCTGTTCGCGCGCAATCCGACTGAGCACGGATTCATCGCGCGCCGCTTCTTCTGCGCGCTCCGCGCGCTGGGCCTGCGCGCGCGCCAGTTTGTCGGCCAGCATTTCGATGCGCTTGACCTCAACAAACGCTGCGCTCAGCGCCTCGCGCGCGGCAGCGATTTCAGCATCGGTTGCGGCCTGTCGGCGTTTCATCACTGATCGCTCGATCGTGAGGCGTTGGGCAAAGGCGGCATAGCTCATCATGGCCATCGGGCTGCGAGCAGCCTCAGCGACTTCCAAGGCGGCTTGGGCTTCAAACGCCCGCTCCTCACTGTCCAAGACAGCGCGCGCTTCGATCAGAACCGCCAGCGCCCGTTGGCGCTCGTCGGCCTCAAACTTCGCCAACCGCAAGAGCGAGGCAATGCCCTTCACCCGCTTTGTCCGTTGAGAGCTGCGGCCAGATGCGCAAAACTGTCTGCTATACTGGTGGCGTCATCGCGGCTTTGCGTCAGAAACCCTTCCAGCGCCGGCCGCAAGCGGATCGCTTCATCCACCTCTGCATTCGAGCCGGGCTTATAGGCGCCCATGCGGATCAAGTCTTCCATATCGGCATAAGCCGACAAGATGCGCCGCGCGCGCGTCACCAGCGCATTTTCTTCCGCGCTGTGGCACATCGGCATAGTCCGCGAGACGGACTTCAGCACATTGATCGCCGGATATCGTCCGCGTTCGGCAATTGCGCGCTCCATGACGATATGGCCGTCCAAAATGCCGCGCACAGCATCGGCGATGGGTTCGTTGTGATCATCGCCATCGACGAGCACCGTGAACAACCCCGTGATCGAACCGCCCTTGCCTTCGATGCCGGGCCCCGCCCGCTCCAACAGCCGCGGCAATTCGGCAAAGACGGATGGCGTGTAGCCCTTTGTCGTTGGCGGCTCGCCGGCGGCAAGACCAATCTCACGCCCAGCCATGGAAAAGCGCGTCACGCTGTCGAGCAGCAGGAGCACATCTTTGCCTTCATCGCGGAAATGCTCCGCGACGGCTGCAGCCAACCACGCGGCAAGCCGGCGGCGCGCAGCCGGCTCATCGGATGTGGCCACAATAACGACCGAACGCGCCAATCCGTCTGCGCCCAGAGTGTCTTCCAAAAACTCCTTCACTTCCCGGCCGCGTTCGCCGATCAGACCGATCACGATCACGTCCGCTGCGGCGTAGCGCGCCATCATCGACAGCAATACGGATTTGCCAACGCCGGAACCGGCGAAAATCCCCATACGCTGGCCACGGCAGCACGCTGCGAACGTGTTCAAGGCCCGCACGCCGAGATCGAGCCGCCCGCCCACGCGCGCCCGGCCATGCGCCGGCGGCGGCCCGGCTTTAACAGCGCGCGATCTCACCCCTTCGCGCAGCGGGCCTAGCCCGTCGATTGGCGCTGCGAAAGCGTCGATGGTGCGGCCCAGCCAAGCCTCCGTTGGCCGCACATCCGCCGCCTGCCCGGCCCAGGCCACACGCGCCCCGGGGCGCAGCGCATCGACAGGATCATAAGGCAGCACCAGCGCCTTGCCGCCGCGAAAGCCGACGATCTCGCCGCGCACGCCGCCGTCGATTGCGGCGCGTGCGCCCAGCACCAGCGCTTCGGGCGGGCCGCTGGCTTCGATCAGCAAACCATTCAGCGCCGACACGCGTCCAAAGTAGCGCCGCGGATCAAGCGCAGCGATGGCCGACGCAGCGCGGGCAAAAGCATCTAACATTTTTTATTGAAAGCGGCGAACTGGTTACCAAGGCGCTAACGGATTGTTCCGCATCCGGATCATTTTCCATGCGGCCGTTGGGGAAAAATGCGGCAAAGCGGGCTTGCGCTTGTCGCCGAAGCGACTCATTCCTTAATACGTGCTCGCTGAAAGACACTGACGACTCACTCTGGTTGAGAAAATCAATCATAAAGTGGCGCGTTAAGGAACTTGTTAACAAGTTCCGGTGTTCTCTCTTAGAGCAATAGTAAAGTTAGCGGCGGCGTAGCCTTTAGGGGGGCGCGCGCCAGCGGAGAGGCGCCATGCGGGTTCTGCTCATCGAGGACGATAATGTCACCGCTCAAGGCATCGAGCTGATGCTGCGTGCGGAGAGCTTCAATGTCTACACCACCGATCTGGGTGAGGAAGGCATCGATCTCGGCAAGCTGTACGATTACGACATCATCCTGCTCGATCTGTCGCTGCCGGATATGAATGGTTTTGATGTGCTGAAGCAGCTGCGGGTCGCGCGCGTCAATACGCCGATCTTCATTCTGTCGGGCACATCTGACGTCGAAGCGAAGGTGCGCGGCCTCGGCTATGGCGCCGATGACTATATGACCAAGCCGTTCAACAAGGACGAGCTGATTGCGCGCATCAACGCCATTGTGCGCCGCTCCAAAGGCCATGCGCAGAGCGTGATCAAGACCGGCGACATTACCGTCAATCTTGACGCCAAGACCGTTGAAGTCGACGCCCAGCGCGTCCACCTCACCGGCAAAGAATATCAGATGCTGGAGCTGCTCTCGCTGCGCAAAGGCACGACGCTCACGAAAGAGATGTTCCTCAACCATCTTTATGGCGGCATGGACGAGCCGGAATTGAAGATCATCGACGTTTTCATCTGCAAGCTGCGCAAGAAGCTGGCGGCGGCGACGGGCGGCGAACATCACATCGAAACAGTCTGGGGCCGTGGCTATGTGCTGCGCGACCCGCAAGAGGTCAAGGCTGTCAGCGCGGCCTAACGCGCCAATGGTCCGAATACGGAACAGATTGAAGCGGCGCTATTGCGCCGCTTCTTTTTTGGTCGCTGCCAGGCGGTCGCGAAACGCGGCATTCACCAGCGGCGGTTTTGGCCCGATGGTGAACGGCGCCGGCTGATCGGCTTTCGGTTTGCGCAGCGCATCAATCCGGGTGCGCTCGGCGATGAATTGCTGCAGCTGCGGACCGGTGAGAATGCGCCCGGTCGGCACTTTGAGCGAGATCGGATTGATCTGACGGCCTTTGACCATCACCTCGTAGTGCAAGTGTGGGCCCGTCGACAGGCCAGACGTGCCGACAAACCCGATGACTTGGCCCTGGCGCACCTTGGCGCCCTGCTTCATACCCTTGGAAAAAGCCGACAGGTGCGCATAAGCGGTTTCATAATCGCCGCTGTGTTTGATCCGAATATAGCGGCCAAAGGCGCCCATGAATCCGGCCCGCACCACCGTGCCGTCGCCCGCCGCCATGATCGGCGTGCCGGTCGGGGCGGCAAAGTCGATGCCTTGGTGCATTCGCGAAAATCCAAGAATGGGATGGCGGCGCATGCCGAAGCCGGAGGTCAGCCGGGCGCCATTGATCGGCGTCTTCATCAAGAACTTCCGCGCCGTGCGGCCGTTGGCATCATACCAATCAGCTTCGCCATCCCCGGGCAGTTTGAAGCGGTAGAAAACTTTTGGGCCTTCGCGGGCATTGAGGCCGACAAACATCAGCTCGCCGGTTTTCACCGTGCGCCCCTCTTCATCGAAGAAGCGCTCAAAAACGAGCTCAAATGTGTCGCCTGGAAAAATGTCGCGCTGGAAATCGACATCATAGGCAAAGACATCCGACATCGCAGCCAGCTCGCGATCGGTGGCGCCGGCCGCAACGGCCGCCTGGTAGAGTGAGCCGTCAACCACGCCGACGACATGTGCGACTTCAAAGGTCAATGGCGTGAGAATTTCGCGGGCCGCAAAGTTTCCTTTGATCAGCCGATTGACCGTCACCGCCGCGCCGGGCTCAGAGCGGAACGCAAACCCGATCAACCGGGTCGCGCCATCACTCTGCGCCAGAAAAACCGAAATCTCCTGTCCCGGCCGTACCCGGCGGGTGTCGAACACGGGCGACAGCGCATCCATGGCGTTATCGATATCGCGCCAGGGCGCACCGGCCCGCGATAACAGCATCGCCAAGGATTCCCCACGGGCCACTTCCACATCGCGTTCGGCGCGGCTGGCGAAGACGCTGGTGAAAGCTTCATGCTCGGCGATTGCCGCCGAATGCGCCAATGCCGCCGCCGCCCCACCCTTGTCACGCCCGCCCAATCCGCCATGGGCGCTGACCAGCCACAAGCCGGCCGCCGTTGCCAAGGCAAGCAGCGCCGCCAAGCCCGCCTTGCCGAAAGGCCGCTGCACAAAGGTGGTCGGAAGCTTCATTCAAATCCTTGACGAGACAGGTGGATAACAGAAAAGCGTTCCCGGCGGCTCAGGCCGCACGCAATTGGCGAATTTGGCCCCAAAAGCGCCCGCTGAGCGCAACATGTGTCCGCGCACTGGCCCAGCAAAGCTGGCGCCAAAGGCCGGTCTGAACGGCCTTAAAGGTCGGTTTAGTTCGGCCTGTCAAGAGGATAGAAGATGCAAGACCCCAAGCCGCCCAAGCGTTTTAGCGCCTGGCCCCGCGCGATCGGCGTGGCTGGCGTCAGCCTGGCGGCGGTCCTTGGCGGCGCCTGGCTGGTGCGCGCGCCCCTGGCGGACGCCGTCGTGCGCCAGGCTCTGAACGATCGCGGCATTGCCGGCGACTGGCGGATTACGCACTTGGACGCGACCGGCGCCGCATTGACCGATCTTCGCCTCGGCGACGCCCAAGACCCTGATTTAGCGGTTGATTCTGCCCAAGTCGGCTGGCGCTGGACGATCACGGGGCCGCAGCTTGACAGCGTGACGCTCACCCAGCCCCGTCTTGCCGTCAGCATCGATAAGGCCGGCCTCAATTTTGGAGCTTTGGCGAAGCTCGCCAGCGGACCAGACCGGTCGCAAACCAAATTCCCGACGCTGAACGTCACAATCGCCGATGGCGTGATCGCCCTGTCCACCCCGGCCGGCCTGGCGCATGGGCGGGTCAACGCCGCTGGCCGCTTCGGCGCTGATTTCAAGGCCGAACTGGCCTTGACCGCCCCTGGGGCTGCAGCGGAGGCGCCGGCGGCGTTCACCGGCTCGCTGACCGCGCCCGCCGCGGGCGCGCAATTGGCGTTTTCGGGCCGATTGGAAACAGTCACTTTGGAAGGCATTGTGCTGCGCGGGCTGCAAGTGCAAGGCGCCGGCAAAGCCCCGCGCGATTTCAGCACTGCTGAGCTGCGCTTTGTCGCTGCGGCTGGCGCCGTTGACTTGGGAGCCGCCCAGATCATCTATGCGAGTGGCGAGGGGGGCGTTCGCATCAGCCGGTTTGGCCCTGGATTGCGGCCTGACGTCTGGAACGGCAGCGGCGCTGTCAAAGCGCGCTCGGTCACGACCGAAGGCGTCGCTGGCGGCGATCTCGCGCTCCATTGGGACGCCGCCGGCAATAGCGCGCGGGCGGCGGGTTCGTGGCGCATGTCGGCCGATCGCGCGGAAGGCGGCGCAGCCGCCGCCGCACTGGCCGGCGCAGGCGCGTTTCAGCTGACCGCCAGCCTCGCCTTAGACGCCGACGGCGCCTTGGCGATCACGCCGCCGAAGACCGGCCCGCCGATGCAGCTTTCCGTGCCGCAGCTGGCTGGCGCGCCGTTGCAGCCGCTTCTGGCCGCAGCGGGGCCAAATCTCAACCGCGCCCTGACGGGCTTCACGGCGCAAAGCGCCGTGCGCTTCAACTGGCGCAAGGATCGCGGCCGGATCGACCTTGTCGGACCGTTGACCGCGACCGCACAGAACGGGGCCAAGCTCACCGCCGAACCCGCGCGCGACGCGCCGTTATTGTCGTTGGAACTGCCCAGCGGCGCGCTTCGCGGCGGCGGTTTGGCGGCCTTGTCTGGGGCCGGCTTACCGACGCTGGCGGTGCAAATTGCGCCGTTTGCCTTCAGCGCCGATCGGCGCGAATTCAGCGCCCAGTTTAGCCTTTCCGATTGGCGCGCCGCGGGCGCCGACTTCAGCATGCGCGACGGCCGGTTCTATTTGGATGGGGCAAGCCCAGACGCGGCGTTCCGGCTGACCGGCGAGGCCGCCATGACCGGGCCCTTGGCCGGCGGCGGCGTGCGCAATGCGCGCGGGCGGATCGATCTGGTTGGCACGCTTGGCCAGACCTTTCGGATTGGCCCCGCAGAAACCGCCACGCGCGTGCAATTCGATGGGCTAGATCTGGCCAATCTGCGTTTTGGCGCCGGCGCAATGGTGTTGCAGGCCGACGCCAGCGGCGCCTTTGCCCGCATCGCTCCCAGCGGCGCGATGAGCGGCGGGGTCACGCTGTCGCCGCTGCGGCTGAGCGGCGCAACCAATGACGGCCTGCCGGCGCGATTGGAAATCGGGGCGTTGGCTGGCGCGCTATCGGGGACAACCGGCGCGATCAGCCTTGCCGGGCAAGCGCGTCAACTCCGCTTCGCGATGGATCTGGCCGGCGACCGGACTTTAGAAGTCAACGCAGCAGCAACCCCATTCAGCGCCGCTTTCAGCGCAGCCGGCTGGCAGATCGACGGCAAAGCGCTGGAGAGTGTCATCAGCGATCCCTCGCTGCCGGCCCACATTGAGTCACTCGCCGTCGATTGGCGGTTGGTCCCGGCGGGGGACGCGGTGCGGTTTACCATCACCAATGGCAGCGCGCGCGTGACCGACAAGCAAGCCAAGCCCCGGTTCAATCCGTTGCGCCTTACCGGCATCGCCGGCGAACTCGCAGACGGTGCGTTTACCTCACAGGGCGCGATCACCCTTTTGTCCAACGGCGCCCAGCTCGCCCGCTTCACCGGCCGCCATGATATCCAAAGCGGCGTCGGTGCGGCGCAGGTTACGGTGCGCGATCTGACCTTCTCGTCCAAGCTGGAGCTGTTTGAGCTGACGGAACTGGCGCGCGGGGTTGTGGAAAATGTCCGCGGGCCTGTCGATGGCGATTTTGAAGCGCGCTGGTCGCCTGCGACATTTCAAGTCGATGGCGCTTTGGCGTTGAAGGATCTGGCGGCGGCCACCGCGGGATTGGGCCCGATCAATGGCGTGACGGGGCGGGTGCAATTTGACGATCTCGCGCTGCTCACCACCCCGCCTGGCCAGCGCCTGACCGTCGCCAGCCTCAATCCCGGCATCGAAGTGCGCAATGGCGAAATCGACTTCCAGCTCAAGCCCAACGGCATTGTGGCGCTGCAGAGCGCGGAGTTTCCGTTCGCAAAGGGCAGATTGTCGGTGGAGCCGGTCGATGTGACAATCGGCGCGCCCGAGAGCCGCTATACTGTGCGCCTCAGAGACGTCGATGTGGCGGCCTTCATCGAAGAGATGAAGTTCAAGGACCTCACCGCCAGCGGCACGATTGAAGGCGCCTTCCCCTTGATCATCACGCCTAACCGCGCGGTGATCGAGAACGGGCGGATCGCGGCCGGGCCGAAAGGCGGGCTGATTCAGTATACCGGCGCGGCGGGAAAAGACGCCGGCAGCGGCGCCGCCCAGATTGCCTTCCAGGCGCTGCAGGGCTTTCGTTATGACCAGTTGGAGATCGACATCAATGGCCCGCTCGACAGCGAAGTGGTGGCCAAGCTGCGCTTTCGCGGCGTGAATGTGGCGCCAGTCGATATTGCCCCGGGCCTTGGCGGGGTGGCGCGCGCGGACGGCCTCCCCTTCCGGTTCAATGTATCCGTGACCGCCCCGTTCCGCGCGATCGCCGAAAGCGCCAAGCGCACATCCAATCCGCTCGATCTGTTGCGCGCCGCCCAACCTTTGAAGCCGCCGCCGCAATAATGTGCTACTGGGTTCAGCGCGGGTTCAGACCAGAGCCGTTACAGGTAGGCCAAGTTTGACAGACGCCCTCGCCCGCCCATAGTGGCCGGGCGTGACACGAAGGAGCCGATCCATGCGGCGAAGAGTTGTATTGACCGCCGCCGCGGCGGGGATGTTGGCCACAGGCTGCGTGCAAGTGCGCGCACCCGACAAGCCGATCGAGATCAATCTCAATGTCAACATCAAACAGGAAGTCGTCATCACCTTGAAGGGCGACGCGCAAAAGCTGATCCAGACCGCGCCGGGCGTGTTCTGAGATTGGAGGAAACCATGACAATGCGCACTCTTCTCGCCGCAGCCGCTTTGAGCCTCGCCGCGTTTGCCGCGCCGGCCTTGGCGCAGACCGCGCCGGACCCAGTCATCGAAGCCGCCCGCGCCGCCGGCCAGGTCGGCGAACAGGCCGATGGCTATCTCGGCATTCGCGACGCCCACGCTTCGGCCGATCTGCGCGCCCGCGTGCAGCAAAACAACATCAAACGCCGCGCCTTTTATACCGAAACCGCCACCTCACGCGGCGCGACGGTGGAGGCCATGGGGGCCGCGCTGGCATGCGAGCAGATCGCCCGCGGCCGCATTGCGCCGGGCCACTGGTATCGCACGGAGGCGCAGGACTGGCGTCAGCGCGTCGGCGACGGCGCGGTGCAAAAGCCCTCTTACTGCCCGTGAAACTTTCCACCCTGGCTCTGGCGGCCGTGATGTTTGGCCTGCTCGGCTTTGTCGGCTGGGGCCTGTGGGACGGCTGGCGGCGGATCGATGTTGAGATTCCGCTGTTCGGTTGGATTGCGATCGCGGCCGGCGTGGGGCTGTCTGTGTTGCTCGGCGCCGGGCTGATGGCGCTCAGTTTCTATAGCGCGCGCAGCGGCCATGATGACCGCGTCCGACGGTTAGACGAATAAGTCTGCAGCTTAACCCTTTCGGAGCCAAAGAATCGCCTATGCTGGTTCGGTTCTAGGCTCTGATTCGGAGAAGCCGATGTTGGAAGGGTCACGTCTGGCGACGCTGGTGGCGTCGAAGCTCTGCCATGACGTCATGGGGCCGATGGGCGTGATGCTGCAAGGCATCGAGATGCTCAAGGAATCCGACACCGCCGGGCGCAATGCCGAAGCGCTTGGCCTGCTCGAACAGAGCGTCACAAAAGCTTATGCCAAGATGCAATTCTTCCGCTCGGCTCTGGCCGGCGGTCTGCCCAGCGAGGGCGATGCCCATCTGGAAGACGTGCGCGACACCGCCGAGCGGCTGTTCACCGCGCTCAAGCCCGAATTGGTCTGGACGCCCCGCACGGTCTCCATGCCCAATGCCGTCCTTCGGGTGGCGCTGAATGTCATGCTGATCGCCGGCGAGTGTCTGCCGCGGGGCGGCAAGGTCACGATCGAGACCGGCCAACAGGGAAATGAAGGCGAGCTTCACATCCAAGTCGAAGGGCCGCGCGCCATTCTTAAATCGGACGTGGCAGCCTGCCTCACGGGCGGGACACCCGAAGACGGTTTCCAGCCCTATAACATTCAAGCCGCCATGACCGGCCTGCTTGCCCGACAGGCGGGCATCAATGTGCTCATCCGGCAAACAGCCGAAAAGCAAACGCCGGAGCGGTTAGGCTTCGTGTTGCGCGCGGCCTCGATCCAGATCAATTAGCGCCGGCTTTAGAAAGTCTTTACCCGACGCAGCCACGACTGTTGGTAGTTCGCTGGGCTTTTTCCCGCGCAGCGGCGGCAGGCCTGGTCTCATGGACGATCTTCTCGCGGAATTTCTCACTGAAACCGCTGAAAACCTCGAGGTTATCGACACCGAGCTTGTGCGCTTCGAGGCCGACCCCGAAGACACTGCAACGCTGAACACTATCTTCCGGCTGGTTCACACGATTAAGGGAACCTGCGGCTTCTTGGGATTGCCGCGGCTGGAAGCCGTGGCCCATGCCGGCGAAACCCTGCTTGGCCGGTTCCGTGACAAGGCGCTGGCGGTGACGCCGGAAGCCGTCACTCTCGTTCTGCAATCGATTGACCGGATCAAGGCAATCCTGGTCGGCCTTGAAGCGCATGGCGCCGAAATTCCCGGCGACGACAACGACATTATTCTTTTCCTGCAAGCGGCGGCCGAAGGCAAGCGCTCCGCCCCGCCCACACCCGCGCCCTCCCCCGCTCTGGAGGCCGACCCCGTTGGCCCCAATGGCGAAAAATGGGACCGCGATCTGCAGCGCTTTCTGCGTCCGGGCGAAGTTTCCCTCGCCGATCTCGAAGCTGCTTTCCAGGCTAACGCAACCGAAGCGCCCGGCGCGCCCGCGCCGGTTGGCGCCCCGCCGCCACCCAAGCCGATCAAATCTGACGCCGCGCCGGAGCTGGTTGGTGAGGCCGACAATAACAGCAAAGGCGGCCAGGCCGCCGCCCAAACCATCCGCGTCAGCGTGGATGTATTGGAAGAACTGATGAACACCGTCAGCGAACTGGTGCTCACCCGCAACCAGCTTTTGCAAATGGTGCGCGGGCTGAACGAATCCGAGTTCAAGGCGCCATTGCAGCGCTTAAGCAATATCACTGCTGAACTGCAAGACCGGGTGATGAAAACGCGGATGCAGCCGGTTGGCGCGGCATGGCGCAGACTGCCCCGCATTGTGCGCGACATCTGCCGCGAAACAGGCAAGAAGATCGTGCTGCGCCTGGAAGGCGAAGCGACCGAATTGGATCGCCAGGTGTTGGAGCTGATCAAGGATCCGCTCACCCACATGATCCGCAATTCCGCCGATCACGGCATCGAAGCGTCGGATCAGCGCGCGGCCAAAGGAAAGCCGGAAGTTGGCGAAATCCGCCTCGCCGCGCACCATGAAGGCGGCCACATCATCATGATCGTCGCTGATGACGGCGCCGGCTTGAACATCGAGCGCATCCGCCAAAAGGCGATCGACAAGGGTCTTGTCAGCACCGCCGAAGCTGCGGTTTTGAGCGACGCCGAAGTGCAGAAATTCATTTTTGCGCCGGGATTTTCCACTGCGGCGGCCGTCACCAATCTGTCTGGCCGGGGCGTCGGCATGGATGTGGTGAAGACCAATATCGAACTGATTGGCGGCTCGATCGAGCTTTCATCCGTGTTCGGGCAAGGTACGACCTTCCGGATCAAAATTCCGCTGACTCTGGCGATCGTTTCGGCGCTCATCCTTGGCGTGAACGGCCAAAGGTTTGCCGCGCCGCAAACGTCGGTGGTGGAGTTGGTCCGCGTCGGCGCCGGTTCAGAATACAAGATCGACCAGATCAATCGCACGCCGGTACTGCGCCTGCGCGAACAGCTATTGCCCGTGGTTGATCTTGGCGAAACGCTGCGGATCGCTGCGCCTGGCGAGAAAGCGGCAATGGCCCGCTATGTGGCGGTCATGCAGGTCGGCGCCACGCGGTTCGGCGTGGTCGTTGATGAAGTGCACGACACCGAAGAAATTGTCGTCAAGCCGCTGGCGTCGATGCTGCGCGGCGTGCCGATGCTGTCCGGCGCCACGATTCTTGGCGACGGCTCTGTGGTGGTGATCCTTGATCCCAATGGCTTGGCTGACGCGCTGGGCCGGGCACGCGAGACCGCCCAGAAGGCCCAGGACGCCATCACCGTCACAAGCGGCGCGCATGAAGGCGAACAAAGCCTGATCCTGTTCCGCGCCGGCGGCGATGCCGTGAAGGCTGCGCCCTTGATGCTGGTCACCCGCCTGGAAGACTTGCCGGTGGAAACCATCGAGCGCGCCGATGGCCGTGCGGTGCTGCAATATCGCGGGGCATTGATGCCGGTGATTCACGCCGCCGGCGATTATGCGTTCAAGACCCAGGGCTGCCAGCCGCTTCTGGTTTTCACCCATGGCGAAAGCCCATTTGGGCTTGCTGTCGATGAAATCCTCGACATCGTGCATGAGCGCGTGGCGCTTGATCTCACCGCTGATCGGCCTGGCGTGCTCGGCGCCGCCGTGATCCGCGGCCGCGCTACCGAATTGATGGACATCGGCCATTATCTGGAAATCGCGCAAGCCGATTGGCATGACGGCCGGCGCGCCCGCGCGCCCAAAGGCCGTGTGCTGCTGATTGAAGGCAGCGAATTCACGCGCAACCTTTTGAGACCGCTGATTGTCGCCGCTGGCTATGAGGTGGCGACGGCGCCTGGCGCCAAGCAGGCCGCCGCCCTCAAAGACGAAGCCGGACAGTTCGACGCCGTTCTGGCGGATATCGACGCCGATCCGCACGCCGCCGCTGCGCTGGCGCGTCAGATCGCCTCTGATCCAAGTTGGCAAGCGCCGCCCTGCATCGCGCTGAGCGGGCGCCACACCCAGGCGGCGCAGTTCAGCGATTGCGTGCGCAAGACCGATCGCGCCCAAGTGCTTGCTGCACTCGACTACGCGGTCCGCCAGCGGCGCGATGGACAGAATGAGGAAGCGGCATGAGCGCGCTTACCGGCGACGCGCGCGGCCTGGATGCGGGCCGCGAATATGTCACCTTTCACATCGGCGATCGCTTGTTCGGCGCTGAAGTGAAAGACCTGCACGATGTGTTTTCGCTGCACAGTCTGACGCCCGTGCCGTTGGCGCGGCCCGACATTGCCGGGCTGATCAATCTGCGCGGCCGCATTGTCACCCTGATCGACGGGCGCAAGCGGCTTGGCTTGTGCGACGGCAGTGCGCGCACGCAAGCGCCCATGGCCATCGGCATTGAACGCGACGGCGAATTCTATGGCCTGGTGATCGACGCTGTCGGCGAGGTTTTGCGCCTGGCGGACGATCAGTTTGAACCGACGCCGGGCAACCTCGATGAAACCTGGCGCGATGTCGCCATCGGGGTGTTCCGCTTGAAGGATTCCCTGCTCGTCGCACTTGATATTCCCAGAATGTTGGATGCGCCTGGCATGACGCAAGCCGCCTGATCAAGGAGAAAACCGATGAAAAGCTGCCTTGTTGTCGACGACAGCCGCGTGATCCGCAAAGTCGCGCGCCGCATCCTTGAGGATCTGAACTTCCAGATTGACGAAGCCGCCGACGGCTTGGAAGCGCTCAACAGCTGCCGGCGCAAAATGCCGGATGCGATCCTGCTCGACTGGAGCATGCCGGTGATGAGCGGCATTGATTTTCTGCGCCAGTTGCGTCGCGATCCCGGCGGCGAGCGCCCAATTGTGGTGTTCTGCACGACAGAAAACGACATGGACCATATCAGCGAGGCAATCAATGCCGGCGCCAACGAATACATCATGAAGCCGTTCGACGGCGACATCATCCAGTCGAAATTCACCGAAGCCGGTTTGATCTGACGCCGCCATGGCGCTCGCCCCCTCCCCCGCTCCGGCACGCATCGTGCGCGTTTTGCTGGTTGACGCCAGCGCCGTTATGCGCGGTCTCATGCAGCGCTGGCTCGGCGCCGAGCCCGGCATTGAGATCGCGGGCGTGGCGATCAATGGCCGCGAAGGCGTGCGGCTCGCCGCCGATCTAAAGCCCGATGTCATGGTGCTGGATGTGGAGATGCCCGAACTCGACGGCATCGGTGCAATTGCGCAGATCCTGAGCGCTTCGCCGCAAACGCGCGTCCTGATGGCGTCGACCCTGACCGATCGCAATGCCGACATCACATTGCGCGCCTTGGCGCTTGGCGGCGCGGACTATCTGCCGAAACCGGAAACCGGCAAGATTTCCGCCGCCGCGGAATTCAAGCGCGACCTGATCGCGCGGATCCGCGCGCTTGGTCAACGCCCGCGCTTGGCAGCCGCGTCAGGGGTGCGCGACGCTGCACCGGCAGCGCGTCCCGCGCCATCGGCCGGTTTGAGGCCAGCGCCCACCAAACCCGCTGAGATCATCGTGATCGGCTGCTCAACCGGTGGCCCGCAAGCGCTGAACAAAGTGATTGCCGCGATTGGCGCCAAAGTCACCCAGCCGATCCTGATTGTGCAGCACATGCCGGCCATGTTCACGCGCATCATGGCCGAGCATCTGGCCAAGCTGACGTCCGCGCCCGTCAGCGAAGCGCGCGACGGCCAGCCTCTTCGTCCCGGCCAAATCTTGATTGCCCCGGGCGATTTCCACATGCGCGTGGTGCGCCGCCATGGCGCGCCCGTCATTGCCCTCGATCAGGGGCCGCAGATCAATTTCTGTCGCCCTGCGGTTGATGCCTTGTTCCAATCGGTGGCCCAGGAATATGGATCATCCGTGTTCGGCGCAATTCTAACCGGCATGGGGGCGGATGGCTGCAAGGGCGCGGAAGCCATCGTCGGGCGCGGCGGCGCGGTGATGGCGCAAGACGAACCCACCAGCGTGGTGTGGGGAATGCCGGGGGCAGTGGTCGGTGCGGGTCTGGCCTGCGCGATCAAAGGAATTGACGAATTCGGCCCGGCGTTGATCGCGCTGGCCCAGGGGAAAAAACCATGAGCGCGCTGCCCGATCACGAGTTTCAGTTCATTGTCCGCGAGATTCGCGCCCGCTCTGGTCTCGTGCTGACGCCGGACAAGGCGTATCTGTTGGAAACGCGCCTGGCCCCGATTGCGCGCCGCGAAGGCTTTAGTTCCGTTGCAGAACTCGTCTCCGCCGCCCGGGTGCGCCGCGATGATCGCCTGCTGTGGACGATGACCGACGCGCTGACGACCAATGAAACCTTCTTCTTCCGCGACAAGACGCCGTTTGATCAGCTGAAAGATTCAGCCTTTCCCGACCTGATGGCAAGCCGCAGCGGCCCGCTGCGCCTGCGCATCTGGTGCGCGGCCTGTTCGAGCGGGCAGGAGCCCTATTCCATAGCCATGTTGCTGCAGGAGCTGCGCCTGCAGGGCAAACTGATCGACGCTGAAATTCTTGCGACAGACATCTCTGATCGCGTGCTCGAAAAGGCGCGGGCTGGTCTCTATAGCCAATTTGAGGTTCAGCGCGGATTGCCGATCCAATATCTCGTGAAGTATTTCGAGAAGGCTGGCGATCTGTGGCGCATCAACGACAAGACCCGCGCCATGGTCCGCTTTCAAAAGCAAAATCTGTTGGAAAACCCCGCCGGGCTTGGGCGTTTCGATATCGTCTTTTGCCGCAATGTGCTGATTTATTTCGACCCGGCGGCCAAGCAAAAGACGCTGGAAGCGATTGCCAATATCACCGCCGATGACGGTTTCCTGCTGCTCGGCGCGGCTGAAACCACGATGGGCGTGACCGACGCTTTCTTGACCTCGAGCGACCGGCGCGGCCTGCACAAGCGCAACGCCAAATGGCGCAAGGCGGCCTGATCGTTCTTGCCAGCGGCGCCCAGTTCGGGCAGCACGCGGGACATGGCTGATCCTGGGCGAACCATTTCACCTGTCTTGTTTGCCGCGCTGGGCGTGGCGCTGCTCAGCGCCATGGACGCGGTGATCAAGTACATCTCGCCGCTGCACGCGACGCTGACGATCGCGGCTGGGCGATATCTGTTTGGCGCATTGGCGGCTGGCGGGATTTGGATTCACGCCGGCCGCCCTGCCCTTACAGCCGAAATCTGGCGCGCCCACGCAGTGCGCGGCGTGGTGATCGCGACGTCGGCGACGAGCTTCTTTTATGCGTTGGGGGTTTTGCCGCTCGCTGAGCTCATCACGCTCTCGTTCATCGCGCCGCTCTTGATACCGTTTGCCGCTTGGGCGCTGAATGGCGAACGCCCGCGGCTGCGCAGCATGGCGGCGATTCTTGTTGCACTTGTTGGGGCGCTCTATGCCGCGCAGGCTGGACTGAAGGTTGAAGCGCACAGCGCCAAATATGTTTCCGGCCTGGTCGCGGTATGGATCTCTGCTGTGCTCTACGCGATCTCTCTCGCACTGCTGCGCCAACGCGCGGATCGCGATGGGCCGGCCGTGGTCGGGTTGATGCAAACGCTTGTGCCGCTGCTGATCTTGGCTGTTCCCGGCGCACTGGCGGGGCCCTTGCCGACCGCGCAAACCGCACCGTGGTTTCTGGCCATGGGGCTCTTGGGCGCGGCCGGCTGGTATGTGCTGATCGTGGCCTATGCGCGCACGCAAGCCCAACGCCTGGCGCCGCTGGAATTCACCGCTTTGGCCTGGGCGGCGGCTTTTGGCTTTTTCTTCTTTGCCGAAACGCCGCGCCTGGAAACAATGATTGGCGCAACCATCATCATCGCAGCGTGTCTGTTCACCGCCTGGGACGAACGCCGCGCGCGCGGCGTTTGATCAGCGCCGCGAGACAGCTACGCCATTCAACAGGAAGTCATTGCCGTCAAAGCTGACGGCAACGGTCTCACCATCCTTCACCCGGCCTTCCAGCAGCGCCCGCGCCAAGGGATCCTGCAAATCGCGCTGGATAATGCGCTTCAAGGGGCGCGCGCCATAGGCCGGATCATAGCCGCGTCGCGCTAATTCGCTGCGGGCGCGCTCATCCAGGGTCAGCGAAATGCTCCGTTCCCGGAGCAATCCTTCCAGACGTTTGAGCTGAATGGTGACGATCTCGCCCATCTGGGCGCGCTGCAGGCGGCGGAACAGAATGATTTCGTCGATGCGATTGAGGAATTCCGGCCGGAAGCGGGCGCGCACTTCGCCCATCACCAGATCGCGCACATCCTCCACATCCGCGCCCTCGACCTGCTCGGCCAGATATTGCGCGCCGGCATTCGAGGTCATGATCAAGATCGTGTTCTTGAAATCAACGGTGCGGCCCTGGCCGTCGGTCAGGCGGCCGTCATCGAGGACCTGCAGCAGCACGTTGAACACATCCGGGTGGGCCTTCTCGATCTCGTCGAACAGCACGACCTGATAGGGCCGGCGGCGCACGCTTTCGGTCAGCGCGCCACCTTCTTCATAGCCGACATAGCCCGGCGGCGCGCCGATCATACGCGAGACGGAATGCTTTTCCATGAACTCGCTCATGTCGATGCGGGTCATGGCGGTGTCGTCGTTGAACAGGAAGCCGGCGAGCGCCTTGGTCAATTCGGTTTTGCCCACCCCTGTGGGCCCGAGGAACATGAACGAACCGATCGGGCGGTGCGGATCCTGCAATCCGGCGCGGGCGCGGCGCACGGCGTCGGCCACCGCGCGCAGTGCATCCTCTTGGCCGATGACGCGCCCGCGCAGCGCGTCTTCCATGGCGAGTAGCTTGGATTTTTCGCCTTCAAGCATTTTTTCAACCGGCACGCCGGTCCAGCGCGACACGACGCCGGCGATGGCTTCGGCATCGACGACCTCTTTCACCAGTCCGCCGCCAACGCCTTCGGCGGCCGCAATCTGGCGCTCTAGCTCAGGGATGCGGCCATATTGCAGTTCACCGGCGCGAGCGAGATCGCCGCGGCGCTTGGCGTCTTCCAGCTCCTGGCGCACGCGCTCCAGCTGATCCTTCAGGGTCGTGGCGCCCGCGAGTTTCGCCTTCTCGGCGCGCCACGCGGAGGTCAGTTCATTGGAGCGCGCTTCCAGCTTGGCGATTTCGTCGGCGAGCTTGGCGAGGCGATCGCGGGAGCCCGCATCGGTTTCCTTTTTCAGGGCTTCCGATTCGATTTTCAGCTGCACCATGCGGCGATCGATTTCATCGAGCTCTTCCGGCTTGCTATCGACCTGCATCCGCAGGCGCGAGGCCGCCTCGTCCATCAGGTCAATCGCTTTGTCCGGCAAGAACCGATCGGTGATGTAGCGGGTTGAAAGCTGCGCGGCGGCAACGATCGCGGCGTCGGAAATGCGCACGCCGTGATGGACTTCGTACCTTTCCTTCAGGCCGCGCAGGATCGAAATCGCATCTTCCACACTCGGTTCATCAACAAAGACCGGCTGAAAGCGGCGCGCCAAGGCGGCGTCTTTTTCCACGTGCTTGCGATATTCGTTCAAGGTCGTGGCGCCGACACAGTGCAATTCGCCGCGCGCCAAAGCGGGCTTCAACAGGTTAGACGCATCCATCGCGCCTTCAGCTTTCCCGGCGCCGACGAGGGTGTGCATTTCGTCAATGAACAGCACCACCCCACCCTCGGCGGCGGTGACTTCGTTCAAAACGGCTTTCAACCGCTCTTCAAATTCGCCGCGGAATTTCGCGCCAGCGACCAGCGCGCCCATATCGAGCGCAAGCAGCTTCTTGCCTTTGAGGCTTTCGGGCACGTCGCCATTGATGATGCGCAGCGCAAGGCCTTCTGCGATCGCGGTTTTGCCGACGCCTGGTTCGCCAATCAGCACGGGATTGTTCTTTGTGCGCCGGCTCAAAACCTGAATCGTGCGGCGAATTTCCTCATCGCGCCCGATCACTGGATCGAGGCGGCCATTGCGAGCGTCTTCCGTCAGATCGCGGGCGTATTTTTTCAGCGCGTCATATTGATCTTCCGCGCCGGCGCTTTGAGCGGTGCGGCCTTTGCGCAATTCGGCCACGGCGCGCTCCAAGGCGGCGGGCGCAGCGCCCGCGCGCTTGAGGCTTTCTGCAGCCTTACCATCTGGGCCGAGCGCGAGCCCCTGCAACATCCGCTCCGCCGTGACATAGGTATCGCCGGCTTTCGTGGCGATCTGTACAGCCGCGTCAAGGGCGCGCAAGAGCGCCGGCGTGGTGCGCAGACTGTCGCCGCCGCCGCTCAACACTTTCGGCAACGCGGCGATCGCGGCGTCAATTTCGGCCTTGGCAACCTCCGGCTTGCCGCCGCCGGCGCGGATCAAGCCGCTGGCCAATCCTTCCGGATCATCGAGCAGCGCCTTAAGCAGATGCTCCGGCGTGAGGCTCTGATGCTGCTCGCGCGAGGCGATGGTTTGGGCGGCTTGCAAAAAGCCCTTTGCACGATCGGTGAACTTATCGAAGTCCATGGCCGGTTCCGTCTCATTCAGGCCGCGGGTGCAGCGCTCTGCTCAAGACGTAATGTGGATTTGGCGCCACGCAAGAGGTCGCGGCGAAACGATGAACGCCACGGTCGCCGGATCCGCCGGCGCGCGTCGCCGCCGGCCTTTGCGGTGGTCGCCGGCTTGGCGCCGGAGCGACACCGCGCTGGGAAAAGCTCAATCGCCGGTGAGAAACGCCGGGGCAGCGTCGCCAAAGCCTTCGACGGGGCCGCGCTGTTCGCCGCGGGCGTCGCGTGGTTGATCCTCCGCCGCGGGGCTTTCGGGGCGAAACCGCGTGCGACGACGGCGACCACGGCCGCGGAAATCGCCTTCGCCCTCTTCCGTTGCCGCGACCGGCTCAACGGCTTCGCGCGGTTCGCGCGGTTCTCTGGGTTCACGGAATTCACGCGGCTCGCGCGGTTCGCGCGGCTCGCGATACTCGCGTTGTTCGCCCGGATTGCGCGCTTCACGCGGCTCACGGGGTTCGCGGGGTTCGCGATACTCGCGTTGTTCGCCTGGGTTACGGGCTTCGCGATATTCGCGCGGCTCGCGGGGCTCGCGATATTCACGCGGCTCGCGCGGTTCGCGGGCTTCGCGCGGTTCACGGTTTTCGCGTGGGTCTTTGGGGCCGCGATTGTCGAAGCGATCGCGCCGCTCATAGCGATCGTTGCGATCTTGGCGCGGCGGGCGTGGGGCATAGGCTTGCTGTTGTTGGCCTTCGCCTTCGCCCGCTTCCAAATCGCCGCCGTCCATCTCGCCATCCTCGCCGTCATTTTCGACGTCATAGGCCTGGTCGAACCGGCTTTCGAACTGGTTCTGTTGGATCACATGCTGCGGCTGGGTGGCTTTCAGCACGCGAAAATAATGCTCGGCGAACTGCATGAAACTCTGCTCGGCGACGCGGTCGCCTTCAGACTGCGCATCGCGGGCAAATTGCAGATAGCGCTCATACAAATGCGCCGCATTGCCGCGGAGTTTCCCGCCGGGGCCATTACTTTCGATCGTGCGATTGGGTTGGGGTCCGCCGCCGCCGCCGCCGCCGCCGCCGTGGGGCTTTCGCCCGCGTCCACGCTGACGCTTCATGTCAACATCCTGCTTTCTGGCCCGCCGCACAGGCGTCGGGCGCGCTACTGCTTGGGGCCCTGCCGGGCGCCGGCTGACTGCCGGAGCGCCGCGGCAATGACCCGCGAAGCGATCCTATCCACCGTTCCAGAGACATTTTCCGGAAGGGTATCGACATGCTCGGGGCCGCAACTGTTGCACCACACTGGTTCCGAGAGTTGACGCCAAGCCTGCCTGGCCGCACCGAACCACCAGCAGACTTTGCGCAGATTGCCCCATCAAGGCGGGCTATCGGGGCCGTCCCCTGCTGCGCCGCGCTTTCCGAGCTGGACCATCCTCAGCGTCTTCCCTGCTTGTCCGCAGGCCGACCTTTCCGGGCCGATACTGATTTGAAGCTGTGATGAGTCCCAGTTCCAATCTAGCCCCTCAGCCCACCGAATCCAAGGCTTTTTTCAGCGCCCCCCGGAAACCACCCGCGCGACCCCGCTCAGATCGAGGGTGATGGCGTTTACCTTCAGTCCCGCCGCCTCCAGGATCGCCCGCACGCTGTCGGCCTGGCCGCGGCCGACCTCCAGGGCAAAGAAGCCATTGGGCTTGAGGGCCGAAGCAATCACCGGCGCGATCTGGCGATAAGCGGCCAAGCCGTCTTCCCCGCCGTCCAGCGCCAGGCGCGGCTCAAACTTCGCCACTTCCGGCTCCAGCGCGTCAATGTCGGCGGCGGGAATATAAGGCGGGTTGGAGACGATCATGTCGAACTGCTCATGCAGCGCGCCGGCCACCCCGCCGTCGGCCCAATCGCCATGGGTGAAGCCGCAGCGCTGCGACAGGCCGAGCCGGCCGGCATTGTCGCGCGCCACGGCAAGCGCCTCGGCGCTGGCGTCAAAACCGACGCCCTGGGCGTCTTCCCACTCGCTGAGCAGCGACAGCAAAATCGCGCCGGAGCCAATGCCAAGATCAAGGATGCGCTGCCGCGGCCATCCAGCCCGCGCCTTCAGCACCACATCGACGAGCGTTTCGGTGTCCGGCCGCGGCGTCAGCACGGCCGGCCCGACCGCCAGATCGATTTTCCAAAAGCCCTTACGGCCGATGATGTGGGCAAGCGGCTCACGCGCTACGCGCCGGGCGGTGAGCGCCTCAAGCGCTGCGGCCGCTTTGTCCGTGATCGGACGATGCGGGTCGGTGACGATGGCGGTGCGGTCGATATTGGCGGCCATTTCAAGCAGCAGGCGCGCATCAAGCACCGGGCTGTCGACGCCGGCCGCCTCCAGGGTGCGGCGGGCCTTGGTCCAGGCCGCCACCAGGGTCAGGTTCATGGCGCAATCTCCACCGCGTCGCCGACGGCAATGTCGCCGCCCTCAACAACGGTGAGATAGAGCCCGCAGAAGCTATGGCCATGCTGCTGTTGAAGTGCGCCGACCGTGTCGAAGTCGCGTTGCGCGCTGTTGGGGTTCACATGCGTGGCGGCGCAGCGCACGATCGGCTTGAAGGCTTGCAGCACTGCCCCGCCTATGCGCAGCCGGGCCGTATCCAGCGCCATTTCACTCCAGGCCGGCCAACCCTCGACATAAAGATTTGCGCGAAACCGAAGCGGCTCCAGCGTGTGTCCGCCGCGCGCGCCGAGATCGGCAACGCTGGCGTGATTGATCAGACTGACCGCACCTTGGGGGTGATCCATAAAGCGATGATCGCCGGGCGCCTCGATCACCCGCAGCGGTCCGCGCGCGTCTTCGCCCAGCATATAGGCCAAAAACGCGGCAAACCCGGCGCGGCCTTGCTGCGTTTTCAACGCAAAGCTTTCTTCGCGTCCGCCGGCCTTCGCGCGCAGCACGCCGATATCGTCCTCGTAGCGGGTGATGATGCGCGCCACTGCGGGAATTTTGGCGAGCACGGTGAATTTGGTCTTGGAGATATGGGCCGGTGCGACGCGATCAAAGCCACTAGGCCCATCTTCCACCGCAAAGAGCCGATCACACGGAAACGCCCGCCCCGCTGTAAGCGTCGCGCGCGCCAAGGGCTCCGGCGTGAAGCCCTTTACGGGATGGCGAAACAAAGCGGCGATCCGGGCGGACATCAATCTTCCTCCAAGGCGGCGAGCTTCTTGGCTTCGGCTTCCGCGAGCAGCGGCTCAATCACATCGTCCAGGCGGCCGCCTTCAATGACGTCCGCCAGATTATAGAGCGTCAGATTGATCCGGTGATCGGTAACGCGGCCTTGCGGGAAATTGTATGTGCGGATGCGTTCGCTCCGGTCGCCGGAGCCGATCTGGCCTTTGCGCTCAGCCGCGCGCGCCGCATCCGCCTGGCCGCGCTGCTGGTCATAGAGCCGCGCACGCAGAACGATCATCGCCTGGGCGCGGTTCTGGTGTTGGCTTTTGAGCTGGCTGATCACGACAATGCCGGTTGGCAAATGGGTGATGCGCACGGCGCTGTCGGTGCGGTTGACGTGCTGGCCGCCGGCGCCAGAGGCGCGCATTGTGTCAATCCGGATATCCTTATCCTCGATGACAACATCGACATCTTCCGGCTCCGGCAGAACCGCCACCGTCGCTGCGGACGTGTGGATGCGCCCGCCCGCTTCCGTTTCGGGCACGCGCTGCACGCGATGCACGCCGCTTTCGTAGCGCAGCCGCGCATAGACGCCCTCGCCGCGGATCGTGGCGGTCGCTTCCTTCACCCCACCCAGATCGCTTTCGCTGAGATCATCGAGCTCAAACTTCCAGCCCTTCACGCTGGCGTAACGCTGATACATCCGTAAGAGATCGCCGGCGAACAAGGCGGCCTCATCGCCGCCAGTGCCGGCGCGGATTTCCAGGATCAGGCTTTGGGCGCTGTCGTCCTTTTCTTTAGGCAACAGCATCAGCTGCACGACGCGCTCCAACCCCGGCACGGCTTGCGCCAAAGCCTCGCGCTCCTCGCGCGCCAGCGCGCGCATCTCCGCGTCAGCGCCCGTGTCGGCAATCATCGCGTCGAGATCGGCCATCTCGCGCTCGGCGGCGCGATAGGCGCTGATCGCTTCGGCGGCGGGTTTCAACTCGGCATATTCGCGCGCAAGCTTGGTGATCTCGGCGCCGTCGCTGGCGGCCGACATGCGCGCTTCAATCAAAGCGTAGCGGTCCAGCGCCTGCCCCAGGCGCCGCAGGAGAGACGCAGGAAGTGCCATCAGCGGTTGTGGAAGATTTCGGAATCCGTCGGCGCGAAAATCGGATCGAAGAATGTCACCCGCCCCGGCGCTTCACGGACATAGGGCACAAAGGCTTCCAGCGATTCCCCGCCGCGCTCTTCGATATGCATGCACACCGCAGGCGCGGCATCGCCTGAGGCCAGCCGCACCTGGCCGTCAAACGCAAGGCCCGCGCAGCGCAGATCGCGCTCCAGGCTATCGCGCTGAAACGCCGCCACGATCATCGCGATATAGTCCTGGGCGGTCGGCACGTTTATCGCGGGGTCGACACGCACATGCGTGCGCTCGCCCGAAGCGGTGATGCCGGCGCCGAACGGAGCAAAGGAATGCTCCGTGTTCAGCGCGCCTTTGCTGGCCTCAAACAAATAATTGTAGGTTTCTTTGATGTAGGATTCTGAGGACATGCATTTACCCTTGGCGGTCGGGCCTGTGATCTGCGTCGGCCGCCTCTGCCCCAAATACGCGCCGGGCTACGCTTTCCCATGAGAAGGGATCGACCGCAACGGCGCCGCGTCGGACTGGCAGACCAAACAGCACAAAAGGCGTGCGCGTCCAGTGAAACCGCGCCGCCCCGCGCACCGCCCCGCCGGCGCGGGTTTCGACGAACACAAAGAGCACGTCCGGCCATTCCGCCGCACTTCCTTCAGAGATGACATAGGCGCCCGAGGCGCCCTCCTCGGCGGCGATTTTCAAACCGATATACAGCTGACCAAGCATTGCCTCGCCCGGGCCGTCGAGCGTGGCCACCATCTGCGGCTCGTCCCCGCCGAGAGCCATGGCAAACGGCAAGAGTGCGCCGAAGCGCTCCAGATTGTCGCGGGCCAGCGCCAAGGCGTCGATAACGTCCTCAGCGTCCATGCCCAACGGCAGCGCGGCCGGATCAATCATGGGGCCGCGGCGGCGCGGACTTCGGCGGCGCGCTTTTCGACCAGTTCAACGATATGCTCGACCATGCCGGCATTGTCCTGCTTGTGGCTTTGCTTGCCGGCGGCATAGACCATCCCGGCCCCCTTGCCACCGCCGGTAAAGCCAAGATCGGTCATCAGCGCTTCGCCGGGGCCATTGACCACGCACCCGATGATCGACAGCGACATCGGCTCCGCGATGTGGGCGAGGCGCCGCTCCAGCTCTTCAACGGTGCGGATCACGTCAAAGCCCTGCCGCGCGCAGCTTGGGCACGCAATGATGTTGACGCCGCGCGCGCGCAGACCCAGCGATTTCAGGATATCGTGGCCGACGCGCACTTCTTCCTCAGGCTCGGCCGCCAGCGACACCCGGATCGTATCGCCGATCCCGGCCCACAACAGATTGCCCATGGCGATCGAGGACTTGATCGTGCCGATGCGCTGCGGCCCGGCTTCGGTGACGCCCAGATGCAGCGGGCAATCAATCGCCTCGGCCAGCGCCGAATAGGCCGCCACCGTCAAGAATGCGTCCGACGCCTTCACGCTGATCTTGAAATCGTGAAAATCATGGTCGCGCAGAATATTGGCGTGGTCCAAAGCGCTTTCGACCATCGCTTCCGGGCACGGCTCGCCATATTTTTCCAGCAAATCCGCTTCCAACGAGCCGGCATTGACGCCGATGCGGATGGCGCAGCCATGATCCTTGGCCGCCTGCACCACATCGCGCACGCGATCGGCAGCGCCAATATTGCCCGGATTGATCCGCAGGCACGCAGCACCCGCTACCGCCGCTTCGATGGCGCGGCGATAGTGGAAGTGAATGTCGGCAACGATGGGCACACTGGCCGCCCGCACGATAGCGGCCAGGGCGGCGGTTGAATCTTCATCCGGGCAAGAGACGCGGATGATGTCGACGCCCGCTTCTTCGCAGCGGCGGATTTGATCAATGGTGGCGCCCACGTCCGTCGTCGGGGTGTTCGTCATGGTCTGAACGCTGATCGGCGCATCACCCCCGACCGCCACCTTGCCGACCATGATCTGCCGGCTCTTGCGTCGTACGATCCGCCGCCAGGGGCGAATTTGGTGCAGGTCTTTGCCGCCGCTATCGGCCATGACTGATGCGTCCTTCGATTACGGACCCTAGATAGACGCTTTCCCGGCCTTTGGGCAGTAGGTCGGAGTTCTCATTCGCGCATCGACTTTACCGAAAACCGCGCTCCACTTTCCGGGACGATGCTTTATCCTGCGACCCCGACGGCCTGGGCGCTCGGCGGCGGGGCGCCGATGCCTTCAGCGGACACCGGCGGCTGGCCGCCGCCGGACGCCGCCGCGGCCGGCGGCGCAGGTTTGGGCCGGCGCGGCGGCGCGGCGGCGGTCGCGGCCGGTTTGGCGGGCTGGAGCAGGCCTGCCTGCGCGGTGGCGAGGATTTTGTCGACCGGCCGGCCCAGCACCTGGCTGCCCTCTTCCCCGAGGGGGCCGACAACATGGCCGTCAACGACCACCAAGAAGGCCCCGCCATTCTGGGTGTGAACCACCCAATTGGCCCCGATTTCGGGCAAATAGCCGTCACCGGGCTGCATCTGGCGGGAATAGAAAACGGTGCCGTCTTCGCCACGCACATCGAGCTTTTCGGCCGCAACCGCGCGCAGCTCCAGCTTCACGGCCGCCTGCGCCAGCACAGGCGGCGGCGAGGGGGCAGGGGCTGGCGCTGCGGCCGGCGCACGCTGTGCGGCGCGCAGATCGCGCGGGTCTTTGGCGGCATTGAAGGCTTTGACGCTGACAAAGCTCACGGCAACCGCTGCAATGGCCGCCGCCCAAATCCACGGCCGCTCTTGGCGCGGCTTGGAATGGGGGTTACGCACCTGCGGTTGGGCGCCTTCGCGGGCAAGCGCCGATTCCGAGCGGAACTGCGCCGTCAGCGCTTCGGCTTCTGTAACCGTGAATCCGAGAAAGCCGGCATAGCGCTTCAAATAGGGCGCGACATAGCCGGTGCCGGGCAATAGCTTGACGTTCATGCTCTCGAGCGCCTCAACATAAAGCGCGGGCATCATCAAAGCGCGGGCAACGTCTTCGAGAGTCAGGCCGCGCCCCTGGCGCACGCACGACAATTTGTCCCCAGCGCGCAGGCCAGCGCCAAGATCAGGGCCGAGAATGTCCGCCGGCGCCAAGCGCACAGCCGCCGTCTGCGGGACGTTTGCCCGACCCGGTTCATCGCCGGGGTTGGTCGAACCCGGTGTCTGAAACATAATCTGTCCCATGCTTTGTCGCCGCCTTGCGCAGCCGGCGAGGCAATTTCTGCGCCGCTTTCTGCATATCGTGCTTCGGGCCGGTAGGACAATGTTTTACGCCTAAAGTTAGTAGGCTGTTTACAGCGGCACCCGCTGCTGCTCCGCAAATTCTGAAAGCTCTGAACGGATTGAGCTTTTGGGCGTGTCCATCCAGCGTGCCAACTCTCCTTGCAGGTGCAGCGCGTCGAGCGCGCGGGCCATGCGCTTGACCGGCCCAACGCCCGAAGCCGGCATCGACAACCGGGTGAAGCCGAGCGCAATCAACGCCATCGCCTCCAAGGGCCGGCCCGCCGCCTCGCCGCAAATGGTCAAGGGCACCTGGGCGACTGCGGCAGCCTGGCGAATGTCGTTCAGCAGGTGCAAAGCCGGCGGCGACAGAATGTCATAGCGGTCGGCCATGCGTGCATTGTTGCGATCCGCGGCAAAGAAATATTGCATCAAATCATTGGTGCCGATCGACAAAAAGTCAGCCCGGCCGGCCAGGTGGGCGATCTGGTACACCAAGGCCGGGCTTTCCAGCATGGCTCCGATCTCGACCTTGGCCGGGCCTTGCGCGCCATGCTTTTTGGCCCAAGCCAATTCGCGGTCGGCCAAAGCGCGGGCGGCGTCAAATTCCGCCACGGTCGTCACCAGGGGAAACATCACCCGCAGCCAGCGTCCTTCGGCGGCTGCGATCAAGGCCCGCAGCTGGTAGCGCAGCAGCCCCGGCCGGTCCAAGCCAATCCGCACCGCGCGCCAGCCAAGCGCTGGATTTTCCTCACGTTCCGCCGCCATATACGGCAAGACCTTGTCGCCCCCGAGATCAAGCGTGCGGAACGTCACCGGCCGTTCCCCTGCGGCTTCCAGCACATCGCGATAGAGCTTCCGCTGGCTTTCCAGCCGCGGCAGCGTTTCCGACACCATGAACTGAAATTCCGTGCGAAACAGGCCAATGCCTTCCGCGCCGGCGTCGGCCAGATGCTGCACGTCAAGCATCAGCCCGGCATTGAGCAGCAGGCAGACCTTGCGGCCGTCGCGGGTGGTTGCCGGCTGGTCGCGCAGGCGGGCAAATTCGAGCGTACGTTCCGAACGCAACTCCAGGCGATGGCGATAGGCGCTGAGCAGATCCGGGCCAGGCCGCAAATGCACTTCGCCGCGTTCGCCATCGAGGATGAGGGAATCGCCCGGCTCAATCCGGGACAGCAAACCGCTTAAACGTCCCACCATGGGAATGCCAATGGCGCGCGCGACAATGGCCGCGTGCGAGGAGGCGCCGCCCTCCTCCAGCGCCAGACCTTTCAGCTTCGACGCATCGTATTCGAGCAACTCGGCCGGCCCCAAATCGCGCGCGATCAGCACTGCGTCATCTGGCAATTTCCGATCGCCCGGCCCGTCCTCTTTGGCAAGCGCGCGCAGCAGGCGATTATCAAGGTCTTCAAAATCGTGCAGGCGATCGCGCAGATAAGGATCCTTGGCGGCCTGGAACTTGGCGCGGTGTTCTTGGCGCACCCGCTCCACACTCGCTTCCGCCGACAGCCCGGAACGTATGCCGTCCTTCAGGCGCATCTCCCAGCCGCGATCCAGCGCCAGGAGCTGGAACGTCTCCAGCACTTCGCGCGAGACGCCGCTGATCCGGCCCTGATCGCCATCGATCATGGCGGCCACCTGCTTGCGGACATAGGCGAGCGCCTCATCGAGCCGCACCAGCTCCTTATTCGGATCATCCGCGATCACCCGGCCAAGCGGGGCGTGCGGCTCATGCAGCACCGCGGTGCCGATCATCAGGCCTTCGCTGAACGCCTTGCCAATCAGCCGTTCCGGGCGCGAGGCGCGGGCCTCCAAATCCTGAAAGCCGCTGAGATCGCCAAAGCCTTGCGCCGCGACCATTTCGGCCAACACCATGGCGATGGTTTGCAGCGCCTCAACCTCATCCTCGCCATAGGTCTTGGCGACGCGGTTTTGCACCACCAGCACGCCAAACACGCGCTCCGAGCGGATGATCGGGACACCGAGAAATGCATTGAACGGGTCTTCGCCGGTTTCCGGGCGATAGCTGAATTTCGGGTGCTGGGGGGCATCCGCCAAATTCAGCGGCCGGCCGGTTTCGCCAACAAGGCCAACCAGCCCCTCACCCGATGCGAGTCGCGTGCGGTGCACCGCGTCCGCGCGCAGGCCCTCCGTGGCGAACAGCTCAAAGACCTCGCCGCGACGCAGATAGATGGAACAGACATCGGCCACCACCGTTGCAGCGATCATCCGCACCAGCGCGTTCAAGCGTTCCTGGGCGCTTTCGCCCTGGGCCATGATTTCGCGCAGCTTGCGCAGGATCACCCGCGCGCCGCCGCCTGTGGCCGCGTTTACCACAGCGATAAGCTCCAGCGCGGCAGCGCCGGCATAGAGGGCAAGGCGCAGCTCAGGCGGCGTCCAATCCGTAAGCCGTGTGCAATGCCCGCACCGCCAGTTCGGTATAGGCGGCGTCAATCAGCACCGAAATTTTGATCTCGCTGGTGGCGATGGCTTCGATATTGATGCTGCGGCCGGCGAGCGCGGCGAACATGGTTTTCGCCACCCCGACCTGGCTGCGCATCCCGATGCCGATCACCGACACCTTGGCGACATCGGCGCGGATGGCGATCTGCTCGACCCCAGCAAGGGCCGGGCGAGCCTTCAGCACATCGCGGGCGCGCGCGGCGTCGCGCTCCGGGCAAGTAAAAATGATATTCTGGCGGCCTTCGGTGCGCGCGGCGCTCTGCACGATCATATCGACATTGACATTGGCCTCAGCCAGTGCACCGAAAATCTCGGCCGCCACGCCGGGATTGTCCGGCACGCCAAGCAGGCTGACTTTGGCCTCGTCGCGCGAATAGGCGACGCCGGAAACGATCTGCTTTTCCACGATCTCATCCTCATCGCAGACAATTGTGCCGGGATTGGGTTGCCCCGGTTCGACAAAACTCGACAACACCCGCACCGGCACGCGCTGCGCCATGGCGAGCTCGACCGAGCGGGTTTGCAACACCTTGGCCCCCAGCGAGGCCATCTCCAGCATTTCTTCATAGCTGATTTTCGGGATGCGCTGGGCCTTGGGCACGATCCGGGGGTCGGTGGTGTAAACGCCATCGACGTCGGTATAGATGTCGCAACGCTCGGCCTTGAGCGCCGCCGCCATCGCCACCGCCGAGGTGTCAGACCCGCCGCGGCCCAATGTGGTGATCCGCTGGGCATGGGTGATCGCTTGAAAGCCGGGGATGACCGCGACTTCGCCGCCATCCATGGCCGGCCCAAGCGCGCTTTCAATGACTGAATCCACCCGCGCTTTGGCATGGGCGGCATCGGAAAAGATCGGGATCTGCCAATTCTGCCAAGACCGCGCCGGCACCCCTTGCGCGCGCAGCGCCAGCGCCAGAAGCCCAGTCGTGACCTGCTCGCCGGATGCGACGACCACATCATATTCGTCGTCGAAACCCTCATTGAGGCCATGGCCGGCATCGCGCGCAAGCTTGACGAGCTTGTCGGTCTCGCCCGACATCGCCGACACCACCACCGCCAGCGGCCGCCCCACCTGTCGTTCAGCCGCAACGATGCGCGCGACCCGGCGGATGCGCTCCACATCGCCCACGGACGTGCCGCCGAACTTCATCACCAACCGCGCCATGCGCCGCTATCCCACGCCGAAGATTGACAATCCAGCATCTGTTGAACCCCAGTTCGGCGTCCAACGAAAGCCTTCGCCGCGGCGCGCAGCCAAGCTGCGCCACGATCCGCCCAAGCCACGGGCGCCGGCGCCGCGGCGTCTATCACCCTGGCGCGCGCTTGGCCACCGCTTGACCGCGCCCGCTTCCCGGTCATGGTGAGCCGATGACCGCCACACTCGACCCCGCCGAGGCCGCCAAGTTCGCCCGCATCGCCGACAGCTGGTGGGCGCCCGATGGCCCGTTCGCGCCGCTGCACAAGATGAACCCGGCCCGCCTCGGCGTTATCCGCGACATGATCGGCGACCATTTCGCCCTGAGCACGCGCGGGCCGCGAATGTTGGCCGGGCTTAAGCTGATTGACCTAGGCTGCGGCGGCGGGCTCGTCACCGAGCCGATGGCCCGCTTGGGCGCGACCATCACCGCGCTGGACGCGGCGGAGGAAACCATCCAGGTCGCGCGCCTGCATGCCGACGCTTGCGGGCTTGCGATTGATTACCGCGTTGGGGTTCCTGAGGATCTGCCGGGCGATCTCGCCGGCGGCTTTGACGTTGCTTTGGCGCTGGAAATCGTTGAGCATGTTGCCGATCTCGACGCCTTCCTCGCCGCCGCCGCCCGCACATTGCGCCCTGGCGGCGTGTTGATCTTGTCGACGATCAATCGCACGCCACAGGCCTATGCGCTGGCGATCGTGGCGGCCGAACGCGTATTGCGCTGGCTGCCGGTCGGCACGCACAATTACGCCAAGCTGGTGGCGCCGGCAGAGCTTTCCGCCGCCTGTGCCCGCGCCGGGCTGAAGCCGCGGCCGCCGGTTGGCCTCACGCTCAACCCGCTGCACCGAACCTGGGCGGCGGGACGCGATGTTTCGATAAATTATCTGATGGCGGCGGGCAAACCATGAGCGATGAACCCAATTTCCGCTTCTATGAGCTGCTGCTGGCGGAAGCCCGCACGCTGCGCGAAGCGCGCCGATCGACGAACAATTTCTTCATGTCGGTCAATGTCGCCGGGCTGGGCGGGGTGGGCTTTCTGTTGAAGGAAGGCATGGCCGCGCCTCCGATTGCGGGGCTCGCTTTGATGATGGCGTTTGTCTGCTTTCTGTGGATGAACTCCATCAGCCATTATGCCCGCCTGACCAGCATTAAATACAAAATCCTGCGCGACATCGAAGCCAAGCTGCCGCTGCAACCGATCGCGGAGGAATGGCGGCTGTTCACCGGCGGCAAGCCCAACAAAGGCGCAAGTCATATTGAGCGGCTGGTGCCGCTGGTGTTTGGGCTCGGCTATATCGGCCTGCCCGCGCTGACTTTGCCCTGGGCCGCCGCAGCTGCGCCGTGGGTGGCGCAGCTGCGCAGCGCTTTGGGAATGTGAAGCGCGCGTAAAGGCGCTGGTGATCAAGCCTCGCTCGGCGCCTCGCCGCGCAAAGAATCTCAATCCGCGAGCGGCGGCGGGGGCGGCGGCGCCCCGACGTTGCCGGCGAGCCCGTCGTGATCCAAGCGGGTTGTTGTCTTGAGGTCGGCCCAGCTGCGCCGTCAGTTCTTGGCCTTATCGACGAGTTTGTTCTTCGCGATCCCACCGCGGCAAAGCCGCGGATCACCGGGGTTCGCAGCGCCGTGCGCTGCGGGCGGCAAAGCCGCGGCTCACCTGGGTTCGCAGCGCCATGCGCTGCGGGGGGCGAAGCCCCCGGTCACCGGGGGTGGCAGCGCCGTTCGCGGGGGGCGGCAAAGCCGCGGAGAACCAGGGGTCGCAGAGCCATGAGCGGCGGGGGGCAAAGCCGCCGATCAACGGGGTTGGCAGCGCCGTGAGCAGGGGGGGGCAC